>CANRHO010000004.1 GCA_947630435.1 uncultured Bacilli bacterium | reverse complement strand
AGTCCAATATTTCCTTCTTGAATTAAATCCAAAAATGATAAGTTTCTTCCAACATATCTTTTAGCTATCGATACAACCAACCTTAAATTAGATTCTGCAAGTATTCTTTTTGCTTCTTCGTCACCTTCTTCAACCCTTTTAGATAAAGCTAATTCTTCATCTAAACTAAGCAAACTAATTTTACCTATTTCTTTTAGATACATTCTAACAGGATCATTAATACTAGCATTCTTTGGAAGTGATTCATCATATATTGCAAATTCATCTCCATCGTTTACCGAATCATCACTATCATCTTCAAAATTTTCAGAAATTATTTCAATATTATTATCATGAAATGCATTATAAAGTTCATCTAATGAATCGGCATCTAATTCTAATCCTTTTAAACTTTCAGCAAGCTCCTCATATGTTAATACACCTTTTTCTTTACCTTTTTTTAATAATTCATTTTTTCTTTCTTCAAACGTTTTTATTTCTTTCATTATTTACACTCCTTCTTTTTTAAGTTAGTAAGTTTCTCTAACAATATAACTTTTTTAGCTATGTCTGTTTCTTCTTTTATTTTTAATTTTAACTTTTTAATTTCTTGTTTTACTAAGCCATCATCAATCGTTTTAATATAATCTTTTATTACTTCATCATCAACTTTTGTTGGTAAATCTAAATCATCGATTCTAAGAGTTTCATTTATTAGGTCTGTTTTATCTTCTAAAAAACAAACAAAATCAGTTACGTTAATATATTTATATTTTTCATAAAACTCTAAAATTTCCATTGCGATTCTAGATAATTTTTTATTTAAAAGGTATGAAACATTATTTTGATATAATAATATCGCATTAGGATCCTTTAACATATAATATACTAAATATTCCTCTGCTTTAACGTATTTATCTTTTGGATTTATAACTCTTTTATCTATTATCTTTAACGATTTTTTAGGAATATTAGATACCATGTTATTAATGGTTTCAACATCTACCCCGGTTTCCTTTGATATTTTTTTAACCATTAATTCGTATACAACCTTATCTTCTATCTTTTCTAATTCTTGCGAAACACTTTTTAAGTAGTCAGAAATTCCATTAAAATCATTAAAATTTGCATTTGCTTTATTAATATCAATTTTAAACATGATTGGTAACATCGCGGATTTTAAATGTGCCTCAAAGGCATCTTTACCTTTTTTAATAATGTATTCATCCGGATCCAAATCATCTTCAAGTCTTATTATTTTTGGATTTATTCCTACTTTTTCTAAGGCTTCTAACGCACTTAAACTAGCTTTTTCACCTGCTTTATCACCATCAAAACACAAAATAACGTTTTTAGACAATCTCTTAATAAGATTAGCATGCTCTTTTGTTATTGCGGTTCCCATGGTAGCTACAACATTCTTAATTCCAACCGTATATAATCTAATTACATCCATAAAACCTTCTACAACTATTATTTGATGACTTTTACTAGCATAATCCAAGGCCTTATGATAATTATATAAAAGTGAGCCTTTTTTAAAGATAACGGATTCTTTTGAATTAACGTATTTGCTATCATCTTCGTCATTATATATTCTTCCCGAAAAACCAATAACTTTTCCATCTAAGTTATATAAAGGAAACATAATTCTATTTCTAAAAACATCGTATACGTATTTATCTTTTTTACCACATAAACCAATATCAATTAATTCATTAACGTCAAAACCCTTACTAATTAATAACTTATTTATGCTGTTATCATTTAAAGATAATCCAATTTCGAATTCTTTTATAATATCATTATTAATATTTCTACCATTTAAATACTGAATTGCTTTTTTTCCATAAACACTTTTTATATTATTCTGATAAAATTTATTTGCAATGTCGAACATTTTATAATAATTATTGTATTTATTTTCTTTTGAAGGTGATTCGTCTACTTTGTAATTTAAATTTATTCCTACTTTTTGTGCTACCTTATAAACGGCTTGTACGAAATTTATTTTTTCATAATTCATAACGAAATTAAACACATTTCCAGAAGCTCCGCAAACAAAGCACGTATATATTTGTTTTTCAGGAGAAATACTCATACTAGGATTATGATCATCATGAAAAGGACAAATTGCAAAGTAATTCTTACCCTTCTGTTCTAATGGTAAATATTCACCTATAACATCAACAATATTAACTTTATGTTGAATTTCTATTATTAAATCATAAGGTACCTTCTCCATAAAAAAGTCCTCCTAATTTAATTATTCTCCATTTTTCCTAAAATTCCCCTAAAAATATTAAAAAAATTAAAAAAATGACTTTTTTTAGCCATTTTTTTTTACTCTCCATCCATTATATCTTCTACTTTACTTAAAACATCATACAAAGATACATCATCAAATTCTTCTTTTTTTCTTTGTTTAATTTCAACAATCTGATCTTTAATTTTGTTTCCAACGGTTATTCTAATAGGTATTCCAATTAAATCCATATCATTAAACTTAATTCCAACACGTTCTTGTCTATCATCCAAAATGGTAGAAATACCCATTTTTCTTAGATTTTCATATAAATAATTAGCAGCATCCATTTGTGCATCATCATCGGTATTAACAACTACTATTGCGACTTTAAAAGGAGCAATTTCCATCGGCCAAATAATTCCTTTATCATCATTATTTTGTTCTACAACCGCCGCCATGCATCTGCCTATACCTATTCCATAACATCCCATCCATACTGGTAAAGAATCATTTTCTTTATTAAGATAATATAGCCCTAGTTTTTCAGAATACTTTGTTCCAAGCTTAAAAGTGTTGCCTATTTCAATTCCGTTTTTAAAGACAAGTGATTTACCACAATTTGGACAACAATCCTTTTGTGTAATGCATCTTATGTCATCTACTAATAAGTAATTAAAATCTTCTAAATTCACATTTTTATAATGATAATCAATTTTATTAGCACCCACGATAAAATTTTTCATATTCATTATCTCATTGTCTAAAATAACCGGAATATCTATACCTATTGGTCCTACGAATCCTAATTTTGATCCGGTTATTTCCTCTACTTCTTCTTCAGTTGCTAAGCGAACCTCGTATGCGTTTAATAATTTTTTTAACTTAGCCTCATTAACAGCCATATCACCTCTTACTAAAACCGCATAAAATTTATCATCTATGTTGTATATTAAAGTTTTTACAAATTTTTCTTTGTCTTCTCCTAAAAAATTAGATACCTCTTCAATGGTTTTAAAATTAGGAGTTTTTATAAGCTCTCTTATTTTTATAACTTCTTCATCTTTTTCAGTTATCAAATTACATTTTGCTACTTCACTATTTGCCGCGTAACCACACTCATCACAAATTATTAACTTATCTTCTCCTATATCAGTTATCGCTTGAAATTCTTCAGATAACATTCCGCCCATAGCTCCAGTATCTGATTTTACAATCTTATAATCAATTCCAAGTCGTGTAAATATTTTCTTATAAGCATTATACATTTCATTATAAGAATTATCTAAGCCTTTTTCATCCATGTCAAATGAATAAGCGTCTTTCATTAAAAATTCTCTTACTCTAATAAGTCCATACCTACTTCTTGGTTCATCTCTAAACTTATCTTGTATTTGATATATACTAAAGGGTAAATCTTTGTAAGATTTTACTTTTGATGCAGCAGCATATGTAAATAATTCTTCATGGGTAGGCGCTAAACAATATCTTTTATCAAATCTATCTTTTAAAGTGAACATTCCGCTGCCAAACACTTCTTTTCTTCCGGTAGATTCATATACTTCTTCTGGTATTAAAGCTGGCATTAAAAGTTCACCGGCGTTAATGTTTTCCATTTCTTCTCTAATTACTTTTTCTATGTTTTTCATAACTTTATATCCGAGTGGCAAATACATATAAACCCCAGATGATGATTTTTTTATCATTCCACTTCTGGTAAGTAAGTTACCAGATACTGATTCTTCGTCCTTTGAATTTTCCCTTAAAGTATAAAAATAACTAGTTTTAAGTTTCATATAATACACCTTCTTTTATTATTAATTATTACAATTAGTATATATTAAAATAAAACTTAACGCAATAATTATTATAATAAGAAAAAGAAGCAACGTTGCCCCTTAACTATTTCTTTTAATTGAATATGATAATCCAGTATCATTTAAATAATGATTAGTCATTCTTCCATATTGTATTTCATCGATGTATATTTTATTAAATTCATTATTTGGCACTTGGAACAAACCCGTTGCAACACCTTGACATAAATGATTATCAAATTCATTTAATAAATCTAAAGCTTTTAAGTTAGAATCAGTTTGTTTTCTTAAATCATAATACTCTTGTTCTAACTCATTTTTTATAATGTAAGGCAATTGAGTATCAGTATGAATTACTTTAGAAAGAGCCTCTGCAAAATTTTTTTCTATTTCTGGTTCCTCATATCCTATCTTTTCTATATATTGTAAAGCATTTTCTTTATTTTTTTTAATCCATTCATCTTTGGATATTTGTTTCATACAATAACTTCCCATCATCCAAAACCACCATCTTTCTATTTTAATTTTTCTAATATTGCTTTTAGTTTGTTTTCTTCATCCAATAATTTTTCTTTTTCTTCATCCACGATTTTCTTTGGTGCGTTAGTAACATATTTTTCATTGGACAAAAGTTTTTTTCTTCTTTCGATACTAGCTTCTAAAGACAACTTTTCTTTCTCTAAGTTCTTTAATTTTTCCTCTTGATTATCTCCTTCATAACATAATGTTATTGTCCCGTAAGAAAATACAACATCTAGATTTCTTGCTTTCTCAAATGAAGATAGTATAATATCACATTTCAAAAGCTTTGTCAACACTGCTTTATTATTTTCAATAATATACTTATTTTCATAAAAAAAATTATTAATTATTCCAAAACCCTTATGAATATTATTTTCAGCTTTATAGTTACGTAAGGTTGTAATTATTTCCGTTAAAGCATCAATTTCTTTTTCTTCTTTTTCAAAATTTCTTTGATCATTATAAACGGGATAATTAGATAAAATAATATTTTCATGTGTTTTTATTGGAAGTGAATCATATATTTCATCAGTTACATAAGGCATAAAAGGATGAAGCATTTTTAATATATCGGTTAAAACCAAAATCATGGTTGACTTAGTTGATACATTATTAGTACTTACCTTACTATATTCTATGTATGAATCACAAAAATCTTCCCAAATAAATTTATATAATTCTTTGCCTACAACGTTAAAGTCATACTTTTCCATGTTTTTTCTTACTTGTTTTATAACTTTATTAAGTTTAGTTAATATCCACTTATCACTATTTGTTAATGAATTTAAATTAATTTCATTTAAGTTTTCTGTATTCATTAAAACGTATCTTGATGCATTCCATATTTTATTAACGAAATTCCAAGTTGATTTAACCTTATCTTCATCATACCTTAAGTCTTGGCCAGGAGCCGAATTAGTTGTTAAAAACCACCTCAAAGAATCTGCTCCATAATTATCTATAACATCCATCGGGTCAACACCATTACCAAGTGATTTACTCATCTTTCTACCTTGTTTATCACGTATTAATCCGTGAACTAACAAGTCTTTAAAAGGTGCTTTACCTGTTAATTTAAGAGATTGAAATGCCATTCTAGCAACCCAAAAGAAAATAATATCATAACCAGTAACTAATACACTATTTGGAAAATATCTTTTTAAATCAGGCGTGTTATTAGGCCATCCTAAAGTACTAAAAGGCCATAATGCTGAAGAAAACCAAGTATCCAAAACGTCTTCATCCTGATACCAGCCATCACCTTCAGGTTTTTCTAGTCCAACGTAAATTTTATCTTGTTTATACCATGCAGGTATTCTATGTCCCCACCATAATTGTCTTGATATACACCAATCATGACAATCACTCATCCAATTTTCTAAGATTTTTTCAAATCTTTGTGGAATAAAATTTATTTTAGTATCTTTATTTTTTTGATTATCCAAAACTCTTTTAGCTAATTCATCCATCTTAACAAACCACTGTTTGGATAAATATGGTTCAACCATTACATTGGTTCTTTCAGAATGACCTACGCTATGAGTCATTGGCTCTATTTTAATTAATAAATCTAAATCTTTCAAATCATTAACTAGTGCTTTTCTACAATCAAACCTATCCATTCCTTTATATTTGCCTGCATTAGTATTCATTGTAGCATCAGGATTCATAACAATTACTCTTTCAAGATTATGTCTGTTACCAACTTCAAAATCATTAGGATCGTGTGCGGGAGTTATTTTAACTACACCGGTACCAAACGCTGGATCAGCATGAACATCTCCTACTATTGGTATTAATTTATTGACAATTGGTAAAACAACGTTTTTTCCGATTAACTTATTATATCTGTCATCATCTGGGTTTACCGCAACAGCGGTATCTCCAAATAATGTTTCAGGTCTTGTTGTTGCAACATCTAAATAATCATTGGTTCCTTCGATAAAATATTTTATATGATAAAAAGCTCCTGGTATATCTTTATAAATGACTTCTTCATTTGATAAAGCAGTTTTTTGAACGGGATCCCAATTAATAATTCTTTCGCCGCGATATATAATACCTTCGTTATAATAATCAACGAATACTTTAGTAACCGCTTCATTTAAACCTTTGTCAAGGGTAAAACGTTCTTTTGAATAATCAAGAGCAAGTCCTAGTTTTCCCCACTGACTTCTAATTGTTTTTGCATATTCTTCTTTCCACTGCCAAGCCTTTTCTAAGAAGCCATCTCTTCCTAAATCCCTTTTATTAATACCATCTTTTTTTAACCTATCTACTACTTTTACTTCCGTTGCAATAGCAGCATGATCCATTCCAGGAAGCCATAGGCAATCAAAACCATCCATTTTTTTATATCGAATAATAATATCTTGCAACGTCGTATCCCAAGCATGACCTAAATGTAATTTACCAGTTACATTTGGAGGCGGTATAACAATTGAAAAAGCTTCTTTTGTTAAATCACCAGCCTTAAAATAGTTATGTTTGAGCCATTTTTCATACTTTCCTTGTTCAACCTCTTTGTGATCATATTTTTTATCTAACATATTAGTCTCCTTTCAAATAAAAAACGCCCTTTTAATAAAGGACGATTCATAACCGCGGTACCACCTTAATTCACATCAAAAGATATGCATCTTAACTCGTAACGTGAGTATACGTAATTACCTACTATTAGTTCAATAATTAAGCTCGCAAGCTACCTTCGGTTATCCATCTATACAAGTTTACACCAACACTTGCTCTCTTTATAAAGTAAATAACCTACTCCTCTTGTTCATTGCTTTTAAAGGATGTCATTAGTATAACAGATTTTTTAATATTTAACAAGATATTAACTACACATATCAGAAAGTTCTACGTCATCCGATTTATTATTAATTATATCTGTAAACGTTAGCTTGCCGTAAAAACCTTTATCTTTATCATAAGTAGAAGGATCATAATCTACTTTTATATTACCGTTTAATAAACCTGATTCAATAAATTGGTTATTATCGACTTCTATTTTAATATTTGGTTCATTTTCAGCGACAAAATCTTTTGGCCAATACATAGTACCATATTTACTTTTAATTCTTACGATAGTACCTGAGATTTTTAGTTTATTATTTTCATAAGTTTGATACCATTTGTAATGCTCACCACATTTGTGAGTTTCATCTGCTGCAAAACGAACTTGCTCTGCTATAAAATTCGTTTCGTTTATAATATCGTTATTTGCTTTGCCAATTATGTTTATTGACGAAGAAAACTGTGCTAATAAAGCACCTAAAAACATTAAGAAGGCAATTAGTAAAGTATATAAAACACTGGAAACTGCAAACCCCTTATTATTAAGCATAAGTTTCACTCCTATTCTTTATATATAATAACATTTTTTAAACAAAAAAACCATATCTTATTAAAATATGGTTAGCAAAATAATTATTTAATACATATAATAAAGTAAGGTGATACATCATGCGTCCAAATAATTTATTTTCAGGTGGGCTAACTAAGTATGTAATTTTAGTAATTGCTTTTTGTTTTATTACTTTCTATCAAGCGCTACTTGCTTTAATATTATGTGCAAGATTTCATGTATTCTTACTATTCATAGACCTTGTCATTTTGTTTTTCGGTATTTTTTGCCTCATTTTCCATAAATAATTTATCAGTTGTAACTAAATAATTACATAATTTTGCCACCTCCATGGTTGCTTTTATTTCAGATTTAGAAAGTAAAAGCCTAGGAGGAATAAACAAAATAATAAACATCAATTTTCTTTCTTCTTCTGTAAGAGGAAACCTTTTTAGGTATTCTTTATATAATTCGTTAAAATCGTAATCTGAATAATATTTTTTATACACCGAAATAAAATCGTATATCGGAAGATCACGTACTGACTTATTCCAACTAATTAAAACGTTTTCTTCCGATCTAATAAGATGGTTAGGTTGCAAATTATTATGCAATAACACCATTCTTTTTTTTGATTTATTTTTCATTATCTCAAACCATTCATCTAATTCTTTCCTGCAAAAATTAAGACAAGAAAATATTGAAGAACAATTTCTAGCTAACATATACTCACTAGGTGACATATATACCCTTGATTCTATCATAGTAATAATATCATCATAATAATTATATGTTGAATCGATTTTCAATATTAAATTTTCATAAATTTCTTTTACTTCGTCTAATGATGTATCTTTATAATAAACCGTTTTGTTATGAAGAAGAGCGTCCATTTTTATTAGGTCACTCATTCTTTGCTCATCAGGAGTATTTGTATCAGAAGTATACTCATATACGTATATATCATTATCACAGTATTCTAATCTAGGTAAGTATCCAAAACCTCTCGAATTTAAATAATTATATATTTCTAATATATTATTATCATTTTGTTTAATGACGTGTTTTTTTTCTTTTTCATCTTTATAAATTACAGAACTATCATAAAATTCATAACGTTTTACGTTAGAACATATATTTCTTATTTTACTTTTTAAAAAATTTCTATTCATTTATTACTGGAATTATTAGCTTTGTTCCTAATATTATATTATCTAAATTATTATACTTTTCTAATTCTTCTGTAGAAATGTTATATTTTTCTTTTATTTGATCAATGGTTTCACTTTCCCTTACGATATGAACTTTATAAGTTACGTATTTTTCTTCAGTATCAAAAAATTTAGAAGTTAAGTTATTTGTTATATCAATGCTTTTTAAAGAAATATCTTCGCTTGTCTTTTCGTTTTTTTCTTCACAATTAACATCAACATTCTCAAGATTTGGATTTTCATTATTAATCATATTTGGCTCATCTCCCATTTTAGTTTGATTGTAATCGTCACCTCTAATTGTTTCAGAAGTTACACTAGAAACATCATCATAAGACACTTCTTCTTTTATTTCATTTTCTTCTTTTTTAACATATACTAAATTATCCGCTAAAACATCAATATGAACTCTTAAATACTGATCATTAATAATCTCATAATAAAAATCATCTATATCTATCTTTAATTTTGTTGCATCATATTTATCATCTAAAGTAATATCAAACGGAACTACTTTTTCAAAAACTTCTTCATTAATACTTATATCGTTAATCTTGTATTTACCACTTACTACAAAATTACCTACTATCGAATCATTATTTTCCATTTGAAGATTGTGTTCTAAAGCAATACTTGTGACTTCAGATATTCTAGTTGCTAATTCTAAATCCTTAACAAAAGGTATTATTTGTTTCATACATTCATCTCCATTCAATAAAATGTATGCAAAAAAAAGAAGAAAATGTTAATTTTTCTCCTTTTTCATAAATAATTCTTTATATATATCTTCATAATTATCAACCATAATAATATTTAAAGAGTCTCTTATTTCTTTTGGTATATCAGATATGTCATGTTCATTCTTTTTTGGAATTATTATGTTTTTTATACCTGCCGCAAAGGCCCCAATTGATTTTTCTTTAAGACCACCAATAGGTAATACTTTACCAGTTAAAGTCATTTCTCCTGTCATAGCGTATTTTGGATTTACTGTTTTATTAGTTAAACTACTTATTATGGCGGTTGTAAGCGCTGTGCCCGCGGACGGACCATCTTTTGGAACGGATGCTTCTATGGCGTTTATATGAACGCATAAATCATCAAAAACAGATGAGTCTATTTTATATTTTTTAGCATTACTTTTAATATGTCCTAACGCTATTAATGCACTTTCTTTCATTACATCACCTAAATTACCAGTTAATTTTAAATTTTCTTTAGAATGATAAGTAACAACCTCTAATGGTAATATATCCCCACCAAAACTTGTATATGCTAAACCATTTACTACCCCCGGTGTTGAATTAGATAAAATATCATTATTCTCATATTTTGGTTTTCCCAAAAATTCTTCTAGTTTTTTATCAGTTACTTTAACATTTATAGTATCTTTATTTTCTTCTATCATCTTCTTAACGTATTTTCTAACGATTTTATTTATTATTCTTTCAAGTTCACGCACACCAGCTTCTTTAGTATAATTTCTGATGATTTTCAATATTAATTCATCAGTAAACTTGATACTTTTTAAGTCTAAATCATACTCTTTTAAAGCCAATTTTATTAAATGCTTCTTAGCAATAAATAATTTTTCATACTCAGTATAACTTGATAAGTTTATTATTTCTAGTCTGTCTTTTAATTCAGGAGGTATTTGTTCAATATAATTCGCTGTTAAAATAAACATTATTTTAGACAAATCGTAAGATTCTTCAACATAATTATCATAGAATTTATCATTTTGTTCTGGGTCTAAAACCTCAAGTAAACTACTTGCAGGATCTCCTTTAATATCCTTAGTCATTTTATCTATTTCATCTATTAAGAATACGGGATTATTAGATCCACATTTTTTTAACGCGTTTATGATTCTACCAGGATTTGCTCCCATGTACGTTCTTCTATGACCGGTTATTTCCGCGGGATCATTAACTCCACCAACTGATATTTTAACGAATTTTCTATTAATTGCATCCGCAATCGATTTTGCTAAGGTAGTTTTTCCAACTCCCGGAGGACCAACTAAACATATAATTGGGGCCTTATTAGATACACTGCGTTTTTTAACCGCTAAATACTCTATTATTCTTTCTTTTATATCATCCAAACCATAATGGGTAGAATCTAATACCATCCTTACCTTTTTTAAGTCAGTATTATCTTTCGTATATGTATTCCATGGTAAAGATAATAAAACATCAATATAATTTCTTATAATACTAACTTCAGGAGAAGCCATTGGAGTTGATTCATATTTTTTTAATTCTTTTTCCAATTTTTCAGTTATGTTTTTAGGACATTTTAATTTTTTTATTTTTTCTTTTATTTCATCTACTTCAACATCTTTAGATGATATATCTCCAAGTTCTTCTTTTATTAATCTTATTTTTTCCCTTAAAATAAATTCTGTTTGAGTTTTATCCATTTCGTTTTTTAATTTCGTATCTAATTTTTTTTCTATTTCAAAAACGTTAAGTTCTCTTTGAATATCCTCTAGATTCATCATGACCCTGGTATGAGGATTAATCATATTTAAAAATTCATATCTTCTTTCAAATGTAAGTGGCATATAATTTGCAATAACATCCGCTAATTTACTAACCGTTTTTATATCATCAATTAAACCAAGTATACTATTAGAAGCATATGGTACGGTGTTTATGTAATTTTCTAATTCAACTTTTAATTTTCTAACTAAGGCTTCTTCATCTGATGCATCTATTGCATATCTAGTAGGAGCTGATATTTTACCTACAAAAACCTCTCTTTCATCATCATATGGTAAATAGTTATCTATAACCGCTCTTTTTTTACCCTCAATAGTTACTCTAGTACATCCGTTTGGTAAAATTGTTTTTTTTGTTATTTGCCCTACTATACCAAGCTTTGGAAGTCTTTTTATTTCTATTTTTTCTTCTAAATAATTAAAAGGAGAAACCAAAAGTACGTAACCATCATGATTATTAGAAGCAAGTTCAATTATTTTAGTATCTAGTTCATCTATTAAATCTATTTTAAGCTCTGCATATGGAAGAACAATAATTCCTCTTAAAAGTATAACCGGTAAATTTGTTTTTATCATATATTATTCCTCCCAAGTAAACATAATTTTACATTTTATTATAAACTATACTAATTAAAAGTCAAGAAAAAGAAACTAGATGTTACTGAAAAATATTACCAGTTTCTTTTTTCTTTAAAATAATAAATAAAATCTAATATTTGTTTGTTATAATTTTATTTTTTTAAAATATCTAGTACTTTTTGTACTTTTATGTCATATTTAATCATTTCAGCACCACCAAAAGCCTTAATATATTCATCTTTGTCCATACCATGCTTTGAAGCTTTTTCTGAAGCGTCTTTTTGCACCTCTTCATCGGTTGCATCAATTTTTTCTAGTTTGATTATTTCATCTATTGCAAAACGAAGTTTTATTCTTTTTTCTGCTTCTTCATGCATTTGAGCTTTTAATGTTTCTTCATTAGAATTAGTATACTTATAAAATTGTTCTAATGTTATTCCTTGCATTTTTAATCTTTCTTCGTACTGAGAAATCATTGCATTTAATTCTTCATGAATAAGCTCGTGAGGGACCTCGACCGTTGTTTCTTTTAATAAAGCTTCAAACAATTCATCAACGTATTTATTTTCTGCTTGGTATTCCATTTGTTCGGTCATGGATTTTTTAACGGTTTTTTCTAAATCCTCTTTCGTTTTTACGTCACTTAATCCTAAATCCAAGAAAAACTCTTCATTTAATTCAGGATACACCTTTGTTTTTACTTCATGTATGGTAACCTTAAATGTTACTGGTTTACCTTTTAAATTTTCAGCATGGTAATCCTTAGGAAACGTTAAATTAACATCTTTTTTATCACCTGCTTTAAGCCCAATTAAAGCTTCTTCAAAACCAGGTATAAACGAGTGACTACCTATTTCCAATGAATAATTTTCTGCTTTACCTCCTTCAAAAGCTTTTCCATCATCAAAGCCTTCAAAATCAATTATTACGGTATCTCCATTTTCTATAGTACCTTCTTTAACTTGCAAATCAGCATATTCTTTTCTCATTTTTTCAATTTCAGCATCAACGTCTTTTTTGGTTACTTTAACAGTATCTTTTTTTACATTTAAACCAGTATATTTTTTAATTTTAACTTCTGGTTTTGTAGTGAATACAAATTTATAAATTACCCCATCCTCATCAGCTTTATCTATTGCAACAGTAGGTTGTACGATTGGGGTTTCTTTAAATTTTTCTAAAGCTTTTTGATATTTCTTTTCAAAAACGCTTCTTGGTGCTTTTCCTGGTCTAAAGCCATCTATTTTAACCGTTTTAATAACTTTTTTAAAAGTTTCATCCAATTTCTTTTTCCATTGTTCTCCAGTTATCTCAACTTTAACCTCATGAATATTCTTAGCTTTTTTTTCTTTTTTTTCTGCCATATACACAATTCCTTTCTAAACCAATTAGTATTATAACTTATTTGTGTTTGTTTATCAAGCATTTGTTATATAAAGTATTAGAAAAGGAACTAACTTTTATGAAAAAGTTAATTCCTTTTTATAGTTAACTACTTATGCTACCTTTACTATTTTTATATCAAAACTACCGTTAGGAGATTCAACTGATACTTTATCCCCTTCTTTTTTTCCAATAACAGCTTGTGCTATAGGTGATTCATTTGAAATCTTATTAGAAAATGGATCAGCTTCATTAGTGCCAACGATCGTATACTCTTCTTGCTCACTATCATCAATATATTCTATTGTAACAACCGAACCAACACATACTTTACCATCATTATTATTTTCAATAATGGTTGCATGTTCTAAAGTATACTCGATTTCCTTAATTCTAGCCTCAAGTTTAGCTTGACGTTCTCTTGCTGAAGAATATTCAGCATTTTCCGATAAATCTCCTAATGCTCTAGCCTCTTTGATCGCGGTTATAACATCAGGACGTTCAACCTTTTTTAAATGATCTAATTCCTCTTCAAGTTTTAAAAAACCTTCACTGGTTAAATATATTTCTTTTTCCTTTTTCATAAGAACACCTCGTTAATTAAAATATGCATATCATGTTACTACATTTTTTACTTTTTGTCAATCTAAAAAGTTGACACTATAATTTGAAAAAATCAATTCTAAGCAAATCGTTTTTTCTAACCGGTTTCTCACAGCTTATTCTAACAATTTCTTTAGGATGTCTTGCAGCATCAATTTTTGTTCCTTTTTCATCAAATAAACCATTTATAGTAAAAGAATAGTCTTTAGTACCAGGTCCAAAAATAGTAACTTTATCTCCTGGTTTAAAATAGTTTCTTTGTTCAATAATAGCTTCTTTTTTTTCTATATCATAATCTATTACTATTCCTAAAAAATCTTGATTAGAATCTTCTTGTCTACTACCATAATATTGTTCTTTTTCTCCAGGCTCATTATTAAAAAATTGTGCTGAAACATCACGGTTTGCGCACCTATACAATATTTTCTTTGCTCTATTAATATATTCATAATCAATCTTTTTATTACAATACATATCAATTAATCTTCTATAAACAGAAACTAAGGTTGCAATATAATAAACCGAACGCATTCTTCCTTCTAATTTAAAAGAAGTAACTCCAATATCAATCATATCTTTAATATGATCTACCAATGATAAATCTTTCGAGGCAATCGAAAAATTATCTTCCTTTGATATTTTGTTTCGTTTGTTATCATATAAATTAAAATTAAATCTACATACTTGACAACATCCACCACGATTAGCATCCCTGTTTGTAAAATAGTTAGATAAAACACACCTACCAGATATATTAGTACACATAGCACCATGAATAAAACATTCTATTTCTGCATTGGTTTCTTTTATTATTTCTTTAACATCTTCTTTTGAACATTCTCTAGCAAGTACGATTCTAGATACCCCTTGGTTTACGTAATATTTACAAGCATCTTTATTTGTAATCGATGCTTGGGTACTTAAATGAAGTTCAAGTTTTAAATTATTTTTTTTAATTAAATCTAGTACGATTGGATCACTAAAAATAACGGCATCAACACCCATTTTATCAAGTTCTTTTAAATACTTTTCTAAACCTTTTACATCATCATTATGAAATACTATGTTAATTGTAACGTAAACCTTAGCACCGTGTTTATGCGCGTATTTTACACCACTTTTTATTTCTTTTAACGTAAAGTTTTTCGCATTTGCACGTAAACTATAATTTACACCACCTAAATATACCGCATCAGCACCATAATCTATAGCCCATTTTAATTTTTCTATCGATCCAGCTGGAGCAAGTAATTCTACTTTTTTATTCCTCATCTTTTTTCACCTTGTATATGGTTTTTTTATTTATAAAACCATTATCCGCATTATATTTCTTATCAAAATAATCTTTTTTATTTATATCATTATTTATAAAAGCATCTACTACATCTTTAATATCATTAAGCATATATCCATCAATTATTTCATAATCTACTTCTAATTTTACTCCTAACAAATTAAGTACTTTGTTACCTAATATATGCGTCCCATAAGAATCTTCAATTATTTTATAATAATCATCTTTATTTATTTCTGCTATTTCGCAACTTTTAGGCATGGTACTATTATTAATGTTAAAATGATTGAAGTAATTAGTAATTAACATTCTTTTCGATGTAGATAAATGAGGATAGCCAAAAACTTGCTTAAATAATATTGCATTTGTATTATTTCTTATCTCATTAATTTCGTCCATGGTTATATCATTAGTTAATACGACGCCTTTTAAACCATTATCAATGTAATGATTTATTGAATAATAACTGTTATTAAGATGTAATTGGTCTAATATAAGATTAGTTTTAAGGTTATATGTTAATGCTGCAACATCACCAACTATTATACCATCAAACCCTATTTTATCTATTTCGTACAGTAATTTTTTATACTCATTTAATTCGTTATTAAAAACTAAGCAATTTAAAGATACATAGATTTCCTTATCTATGTTTTCTTTTTTTATTTTTTTTATTTCTTCTAAATTAAAGGTTTTACCAAAAAGATAAGAAAATTTATTAAACCCTAAAACATACCCATCAACTGGGTACATTAGTTCTTTCTCATCATTTATTTTTAATAATATTTTAACCATTTTTGTTTTTCCTTTTTCTTGATATAGCAACACCATCGCCAACTTCAAAAAACCTAGTTTTAAACTCTTTATTTTCATTTAAAAAAATGATATATTTTTCAAGTTTAGTTATTAATTGTCTTAAATTTCTAGACATTTTACTTTTATCAGAGTTTGTAAGTCCATGAAAATTAATGTTGTCTGTTACAATATATCCTCTTGGTTTTAAGTTAGAAGAAAACTTATTAAAAAATTTAATGTACTGACTTTTAGCGGCATCAATAAATATAAGATCATATTCTTCAGAAGTATTGAAATTTAAAGCATCAGCTAAAATAAGTGTTATTCTAGAATCTAATTTTAACCTTTTTATGTTTTTAACTGCTTCTATATATCTATCTTTATCACGTTCTATGGTTGTTACGGTAATATCTTGGTCAACTAAAGCCATGTTTATCGCTGAATAACCAATAGCACTTCCTATTTCCAAAACGTTTTTAATTTTATTTAGCTTTATAAATTCACATAAAAAATTTATCCCATCTTTTTCCATTATTGGAATGCCTTTTTCATCAGCGTATTTTTCTATTTTTCTGATTAAAAAATCTTGATCCATACCAGCACCACCTAAAACTATAACTAATTATATAAAAAAAAGTAATAAAAATCAATTTTTTATCACTTTTTAAGCAATAATTATTAATCTGTAGAACTATTTTCTTCTGGATTTGATAATGACGCTAAAATTCCTTCGATTAATTTCCATTCATCATCAGTTTCAATAGGAAGAAGAACTGGGTTTTCCTCTTCAGGATTAAATATTGATGCATATACTTTAGTATTTCCTTCTTCATCTTGGGTATTATCAGTATATGCTATGTAATTTTTCTTTGTTTTTTCATCTTCATACGTAAATAAAATCTCACATTTTATTTCTTTTCCCTCATCATTTACGATTGTAAAAGTATTATCTTGTTTTTCTTCGTTTTTATTATTCATTATTTTTTCCCTTTCTTATATCTAAATAATTTTGCAAAATTATAGTTGCTGCTAATTTATCAACCTTAGACTTTCTTTTTTTTCTTGAAACATCAGCCATTAGCAAAACATTCGTAGCGCTAACAGATGATAATCTTTCATCTTGTTCAATTACGTCAAGATTAAATTTTTCTTTTAATATCTTTATAAATTTTCTTGTTCTTTCTACCGCAAAACCTAACGTATTATTCATGTTTTTAGGAAGACCAATAACAATCAAACAAGCGTTATATTCTTTAATTATACCTGCTAATCTTTCTAAACATTGTTGTGGTTCATTTTCTTCAAAATTTAAAGTAGTAACTCCACTTGCAATGGTTAAAGTTTCATCACTTACCGAAACACCTAACGTTTTAGTACCTAAATCAAGTCCAATTATTCTCATTAATTTAAGTATTCCTTTATTAATATTTCAAGAATTTTACTTCTATCTATTTTAAGTATTTTATTTCTAGCCTCTTTATGGTTAGATATATAACCAGGATCACCACTCATCAAATATCCAACCAATTGATTAACGGGGTTATATCCTCTTTCTTCTAGTGCTTCACATACTTCTTTAATTGTTTCTTTAACTAACGCTTCGTTAATATTTTCAATGTTAAACAAATATGTTGTAGATGACATTTTATCAACTCCTATCTTTATAAGATAGTTCTATTTTATCATTAATTAAAAGAAATAGCAATATTGCTATTTCCAAAACCCATAAGAATTTCCATTCTGTTATTTTAAAAAACAATTTATATTAAAATCATTACTCACACAAGAAATACATATTTTTTAAAATTCTAACCAATTATTATTTTCTTTTAACTCATTAATTACCTTTTGATGTTCTTCGTATGTTTTAGTAAAATGAGTTTTACCAGATTTATCTGCTACAAAATAATAATAATCACTACTAACTGGGTTTAAAACGGCTTCTAATGATGTTTTACCAAAATTACATATGGCTCCAACAGGCAATTTACCAGCCATTTGTGGTCCTCTTGTGTTATAAGGATTATATGTATTTATTTCCGCTTTAGTTAAATCACGTTCACCTAAATCTACTTTAAATGCATAATAAGTAGTAACGTCACTACCCAAAGACATTCCAGCATTTAACCTATTAAAGAATACCCCAGCTATTTTTTTTCTATCTTCTTCATATATTCCCTCAGATTCTACAATTGATGCAAGTGTTACTATTTCATTAATATTATACGTGCTTGAATCAATTAAAGATTTATACTCACTAAATTTTTTATCGGTTTGATCAAGCATGGTTTTTATTACACTTTCAACTGTTAAATTTGAAGAAAACGTATACGTATCAGGAAATAAATAACCTTCTAATGGATAATATATATTTTTATCTTTTATATCATCTGTTAAAAACCAATATTCTTTTATTAATTGATTAATATAATTTTCATCTTGTAATTTAGAATAAAACTCACTTTCCGTGATATTAGTATTTTTAGCTAATTCCTTAGCAATACCCCTAATTGTTTTTCCTTCTTTAAAAGTTATGGTAATTCCATTTTCTTTATAATAATTACCGGTTAATATTTCGATAATATCTTTTGCTGGATAGCTTTTATCAAGTTTATAAATACCAGCTTTATAACCATTTATATTTTTTATTCTAACATATATTTTATAAGCATAATAACTACGTATTATTCCATCGTTTTGTAATTTTTTTCCAACTTGATCAATGGTAGTACCATTGTCTACTTTAAATTCAATTATCTCACTTTTGTTAGAAGGGGCGGACAAAAGAAAATTATACGTTATAAATAATCCTATAAAAAATAATATAATAATTCCTATAATCCAAATAAATATCTTAACCCAACGTTTTAATTTTCTTTTCTTCTTTGGTTTTTCATCAAAATCAAGAGTTTCTATTTTCTGCATAGTACCACCTCATTATTCTTCAACAATCTTAGATTTAACATATGTCAAAATCATATCTAACTTATCAACGTTAGTACCGCCACCCTGAGCAAAGTTAAGGCTTCCACCGCTACTTCCTTCTGCTATTTTAGCAACATCTTTAATAAGCAAACCAATATTTATTTTATCTTTTAATGATTCATTTGATTTAGCGATAAAATTAATTGAATCATTATTAATATTAACAATAAATACAATACCATCGGTTAATTTACTTAAAATAGCTCCAGACAATTGTTTTAAAATATCCATATTTGCATTTTTAAACGTTTTAATAACAACTTCTCCATAAATACCGTTTACTTTATTATTAACATATTCATCAGTTTTTTCTAATGTTTTTTTAGTTAATTCTTCTTTGTATTTTTTCTCTAATTGTGCTATTTGTTTTCTAAGTGTTATAACCTCGTTTTTATTTTCCAAAATATCTTTATAACAAACTGGTTTTTCGTTAGAAATATTTATGTCAAAACTAAGTTTAATGCCATCATTTTCAGCTTCACTAACTATTTTTTTAGCTTTTTTCAATAAAAGTATCATCTCATCGTTATATGGTTTTATCATCTTGAATACTTCTATTTCTAAATTAGTATCACAAACAGCTTCTACGCGATAAACATTAAGTCCTTTAGATTCTACTAGTTTAATTGCAAAACGTCTTATATTACCTGTATTAGTAACATGTGTACCACCACATAATTCCACTGAATCTCCTAATTTTACAACCCTTACAATATCACCATATTTTTCATCAAAAAGCGCCATAGCTCCAATCTTCTTGGCATCGTTAATTTTCATTTCCTTAATGTCCGTTTTGTAACACGCTTTTATTTTTTCATTTACTTTTTCCTCTACTTTTATAATATCATCATCGGTAATTTTACCAGAATACTTAAAATCAAACCTTAATGTTTTACCATCAACAAAACTTCCAGCTTGACTTACTTCATCACCTAATACCTCTTTTAAAGATTTTTGAAGTAAATGGGTTGCAGAATGATTTTGACAAGTAGTAAACCTATTTTCCTTATCAACGGTTAAAGTTACTTCATCACCAACTTTAATATCTCCTTGTATTAATCTTATAAAATGCATATTTTGACCATTAGGAGCCTTTTTAGTACTTAAAACCTCAGCCTTCAAATCAGGACCATTAATTACACCAACATCACCTAATTGTCCTCCCATAGTAGCATAAAATGGAGTTTTATCCGTTATCACAATTCCTTCAGAATATATATCTTTTAGATTACCATCATTATCACCTACAAAAATAACTTTTGCCTTGGTTTCTAATTCATTATAACCGGTAAATAAACTTTCTTCCTTAAAGTTAACAATATCTCCATACGGCTTTAAATCATCCATCTTTTTAACGTTTTGTCTAGCCAAATCTTTTTGAAATTGCATGTACTTATCGAATTCTTCTTTTGAAACAATTATGTTTTTTTCCTTTAATATCTCACTTGTTAACTCAAAAGGAAAACCATATGTATCATACAATTTGAAACATAATGATGAATCAAATTTTCTGTTTTTTTCAGTTATATTCTTATCAATCATTTTTTCTAATTCTTTTAACCCGTTAGATAACGTTTTTAAGAAATTATTTGTTTCTTTACTTATTTCATTTAGTATAAAGTTTTCTTTTTCTAATAAATTAGGATAACTTTCATTATAAACTTTTTCAATAAAATACTTAGCAATATCAATCATTATAGTAGGTTCTAAATTAAGTTTTTTAACATGTCTAATTGACCTTCTAATTAGTCTTCTTAAAATATAACCAGCACCAACGTTAGATGGTGTCAAACTATTTTCATCACCTAAAAGCATAGTAGCAGTTCTAGTGTGATCAAGAATAATTCTAATTGATCTATCTACATCTTCATTAGTATTATATTTAATGACAAGTTTTTCTTCTAAAATACTAATAGCTCCAGTATATAAATCTGTTTTATATATATCTCCGTCCGTCGTGTTTAAAAAGGCAAGTATTCTTTCAAAGCCCCAACCGGTATCTACGTTTTTATTTTTTAAAGGTACGTATTTATTTTTATCTATTTTTTCATACTGCATAAATACATCATTACCTATTTCAATAAAATGACCACAATCACAAGATGGATTACAATTTTTTGAACATTCAGGTACGTCAGTTATATAAAAATATTCACTATCAGGCCCGCATGGACCAGATTCTATTTCCCACCAATTATCACTTTTTGGTAAAAAATAAATATTTTCCTTTTTAAACCCTACTTTTTCTTTAATAATAGCAGATTCTTCATCCTTTGGAGCGTTTTCATCACCTTCAAAACAAGTTGTAGCAAGTCTATCTCTCGGTATTTCAAAAACCTTTGTAAACAAATCATAACTCCACTTACATCTTTCCTCTTTAAAATAATCTCCTAAACTCCAACTACCCATCATTTCAAAAAACGTTGCATGTGAAGTATCTCCAACAGAATCTATATCATTAGTTCTTACACATCCTTGAATGTTACACAATCTTTTACCATCAGGATGTGGTTTACCTAAAAGATATGGCATTAAAGGCTGCATTCCTGCAACGTTAAACAATACTCCGGTTGTTCCATCACCAACTAAAGATACCGATCCTATGTTTTTATGTCCGCGTTCTTCATAAAATTTTATCCACGTATTTCTTAGTTCTTTACTAGTTAGTTTTTTCATCTATAACACCCCATTAATTAAGTTATCAATTTTTTTATTTAAATCTTCTAAAGTACCGTCATTTATAATAACATAATCATAATTATTGTAACCATCTAATCCTATTTCAGTACGATGATTTTTTTCTTTACCAGTTAATTTGTTATCAAAATTAGGTCTTTTTATGTTTATTCTAATTACGTCATTAAAATTTTCATATATTGAATCAATTTCCTCTGGAAGTCTTGCATCACTTATGGTGATAACGTCACAATAATATGAATAAACTTTAATGTCCCCTATTATTCTTTTAATAAAAAATTCATTATCTATTTTTTCCCTTATAATACTTGTTCCAATTTCCTGAAGTAAACTTCTAGGTTTAGTATCTTCACTTCCATTCCAACCTGATATAACTTTAGCATACATTTTTATGTAAGATGAAAATTGTAAATTAACAGATGTCAATCCTCTTAATCTTACTAAATTATTAATAAGTTCACAAGTTGTATCTTTACCTGAATTAGCTTTACCAGAAACTATAAATATCTTTGGTTTTTTTTGTTTTATATTCATAAAATTCTCCTTCTATAAAAAGAGGTACCAAGTCTACCGCTAGGAACGATTGACCGTGGTACCATCCTAATTTATTCTTAATTTAAGATAACGGTTTTAAACCGGTAGTGATTAACTACACTTAGAAAATAGCTTCGGATAACATTACTTTATTATCTTACACCAGGCGATAACTCTCTTTTAAAAGTATATGTTACCTACTTATTTTTCCTCATAGATTTAACAAGTTAATTATAACAAATAATAAGTTTTTTTTCAATTAATATTATTTAAACTTACCATTTGTATTAATTATGGTATCCGTAGAATTACCAGCGTTATCATACACCATAAAGTGATGAATCCCTTCTCCACGATAGGCTAATACACCATTTTTAGACTCATCATTACCTGGCTTAAATGACATTTGAACAAATTTAAAATCAGACCATGAATTATTATCTTTACAATACTTTCCAGTTTCTTTACAACCACTTGTTGCATCAGAACATTTTGGCACTTCAATCCTAATAAAATTATTATAATTATTTCTCATCTCTTTATTATGAGTATATATTGAATATCCAGTGTTATTAAGATCACTTACATTTTCTATACAGTCTTCTCCAAGACTGCATTGAAACTTCAGTAAAACTTCTCTTAAATTATAAGGGCTAAAAAACTCTATAACATATCTTGCTGATTCTGAGCTCGTTTTTAAATGCTTAATTGAAAAATTATTTGTTGGTAAAATTTCGCCTAATTTATATGGTTCAACATCAATTGCAATAACATTTTTTAAATCAACGTTTGGATTATATACTAATTCCAATTTATATATGTTATCGATTCCTTGAGGATTAGTCCATAAAATTGATGTTTTACTATTAATCGTAAAACCTAAAAAGTCTGCCTTTTCAATCGTAACGCCTGTCTTATTAGAAATAGCATTTATATCATACATTGTATTTCTTTGAGAAATATTAAAGACCTTGTAGGATAAATCATAATCGAATGCAGGAGGAGTAGTATCTTTGTTAATTGTCTTTTCGGTTTTATATATTTTACCATATTTATTTTCAACAACTATGTTAACAACTTTTCCGTTAGCATCTTCTTCTTGATGATAATAATATTTCTTAATATTTTCATTACTATAGGAACTATCGGAATTTAAGGTGATTATTTTTCCATCATCCATTTCTAATTTAACTGATTTTATTTCACCACTTTTATTTTCATCTACACTTATTTCAAACACTAGTGGTTTATTATCACCTAATATAGCTTTGTTATACCAACCATTTTCGGTGGGAGAAACATCCTCATAACTTTCATCATTATTTATCTTTTTAAACGTAATTTTTGCGGTAGGATTTGGTATGTCTACGGTTTTTTCACTAACGACTACAACAGAACCAGCATCATCACAATTACTACTACTTTTTTCTGAACCATCATCAAACGACGAGCTATATCCTATTTTTGTTTTTTTAACATTAACATAAGCACATTTAGAAATATTTTCACCATTCGTTGGATTTACTACCTTACTTAAGTAATCACCTTCAACAAGTTTACTAACGTATATTTTCCCTGTTGCACCTTCATATAATCCTTCAAACCAATATTCGTTAACATTAAAATATTCTTTAGCAGCTGTTTCTATTTGTTCTTTTACTAGCTCCCAAGACTGGTTTTTCCTATTTTCACTTATTTTAGTAAAGCTTACTATAGCAATACCTAAAATTGATAACATTAATGTTATAGTCACTAATAGTTCTATTAGTGAAAAACCCGATTGTTTTTTTCTCATACCAAAGCTCCTACTCTACTATATAAAAATTTTATTTGCATTAATATGGATATATAATTTTACCAGTTGTATCTACTTGAAATTGGCTTTCATGTCCAGCTTTATCCTTAACTTTAAAAGTATATATTGTTCGATCCTCAAACGTTATTTTTCCATATGTGGTTTTATTATCAGTAGTTGTACCACTTATTATATCGGTAGTACCACCTATTTTAGTATTAATTACCGTTATATCACCACAACCAGACCCACCTTCATCAGTACAATATGGTTCTATTCTAATTAAATTATAATTTTTTTGAGGTGAGAATACACCATTCACTAGTGATTTATTAATTTTTGAACTATATATGTTAAAACCCGAACCATCAAGCTGTTCAATTCCGTTACAAGAACCTTTACATGTCAACACAATTTCAATATTATTTACAATAGGAAAATCTTCAGCATTTAAACTCCATGTACAGTTAAGACCAGTTTCCTTACAACTTTTATCAGTTAATGTTTTTTCATTAATTTTCATATCTACATTAGAAATCTTGCTAATTATATTTTCATTTTTATCTTTTTCAAAAGAAAACCATATTTTATTTATGTTTTCTAGTTTACTACTACTATCGCTAGGATTCGTCCACTTCATCGATGCATGGTTTCCACTAATAGAAAGCTTAAAATTTGCAACCTTATTTATTTCTTCTATTGATCCAGCATCTTTTATATTAAATACTTTATATATAAAATCATCAAATTTAAACGTAGGTGGCTTAGTATCAACGGATAAAGTGATTTCCGCTAATGCATACTTACCTGATGAATTAATTGTCTTATACCAAGTTGTTTTTGAACCATTGGTATCTTTATAACTTTTTTCATCCACATATTTATCACTATCACTGCCATCTGTAAGAACATTACAGTTCTCATCATTACATACTCCAGTTTTTATTATTGGACCATTATTATTAGTATCTCCTGTTGCTTCTACGGTAACATTAGATGTATACCAGTTTGTACCATCTATTTCTTTAGATTCACCTTCTGGTTTTAAGCTTATTTTTGGACCCCCAGCCGTTTCTACTACTAAATAATCATTATCAAAATCACAAAAGCCCAATGCTTTTTCAACGTATGAATACTCTTCCTTACTATTATTTTTCTTTAATTCTACATAAGTACATTTATCTAATGTTTCACCAGTTTTAGGATTAGTTACAATGTTTAAATAATCTTCTGATATTAACTTACCCAAAGATACTTTTATAGCATAGTCATTTGATAATTTTTCCTTATAGTATTGATTAGTATTAAAATAATTTTTTGCGGCAGTTATTATCTGATCTTTTACTGATTCCCAAGCTTGATTTTTTTTATTATCACTAACTTTTATAAAACTTACTATAGCAATACCTAAAATTGATAACATTAAAGTTATGGTAACTAATAATTCGATTAAGGTAAAACCCTTTTTATCTTTCATTTTACACCACCTATTTTACATCTATATATTAACATTTTTATGTATTTAATTCAACTTAAACCAAAGAAGATTTAAAACTCTTATTTTTTATTTATAATATAATTACTTATTTCATCTTCGTTTTTCTTTAATATAAAATTATCAATTATGTCAAGGACAGCATAAATTATAATAAATATTCCGATAATTTGCGTTATTACAAGTACGCTTTCTAAAGGATTAATTAATAAAACAACTCCCCATGCGAACGTTAAAAACGAAATTAACAAAGTGTATTTCCAATCACTTTTACCCATTTTTTTTAATAATAATGAATATTGAAATTTTGTTACGGAATTAATTATTATCCATATTCCTAAAATAAAAGGAAATAAACTTGCTAGCATCGTAGGATTAAATATTAAGTAAAAACCTGCTATGATTACTAGTACTCCATATACTAAATCAAAATCTAACGCATTAATACCATAATCAGATTTAAAGTATCTTATTATTGATATAATACCTAATATTAATAACACTCCGCCCATTATGTAAGAAATAGTTGTTATTGTAGCATCTGGTCTTATAAACAAGAATAATCCTAAAATAACAAATACAATTGATGTAATAAGTGATAAGTTAAAGTTCTTTTTTCTCATTATTTCACTCCTTTTTTAACTTTTGCATAGCCTATAAAATATTCATTTAAAAAAACATCTTCTAAATCAAATAATTCTTCCATGCTTAAATCATCTAAATTATGTTCTATTTTATATGATATTAAATAATTAATAAAATCGTATATATAATCATATTTTTTTACGTTAACTAATTTACTTTTCTCTATAAATCCATCATAAAATCTTATTTTTTTATCATCTAAATAAGTATTAGATAAAATAATTATATCTGGATTATCTTTTAAAATTGTTGGCCCAACTTCACTTAAATATTCTTCATCATACTTATAAGTTATTTCATCTTTTTTATTTATTAAATAAACTTTGTTGTTATAAAAAGCGGTATCATAACCATACCCTTCCTCATAATATTTACACACACCATGATAATTAGCGGTATAATATGAATAGCTTTGTTTTTCTACTTTTGAAACTAACTCGGCAAGCACATAACCTATGTCATCAACGTTAAAACAAGATGCGGAAAATATCTTTTTTGCGTGATGCTTTTTAAGACGTTTAATATAATTTATGTTGGTATCACAAGCGTTAATTTTTTCTTTAGCATTATCTTTTATTTCTTTTATTCTTACTTGTTCTCGCCATTTTATCATTTCTTTTTCTCTTTCAAATAATTCTATTTTATCATTTAATTGTTTTACTTCTTTAAATATTTCCATAT
>CANRHO010000003.1 GCA_947630435.1 uncultured Bacilli bacterium | reverse complement strand
TGATTATTTAAGTAACTTTCTAGTCTTTGTCTGTTATTAACGTGTATTTTAGTATTTTTATCTATTTTTAATACCATGTCATATAGCTTTTCATTAGTATATGATGAATAATCTTTTCTTTCATTACTTTTTTCAAATTCATAATTATATAATAACGCTTTTAGATACAATCCAGTTCCACCAACAATAACTACGTTTTTATTTTCTTTTAATAATCTATCTATTACTTTTCTTGCATCTTTTTGATAATCATAGACTGAATAATCATCATTTACATCCTTTATATCTATTAAATGATGAGTAACACCTTCTTTTTCTTCTTCTGTTACTTTAGCAGTACCTATATCCATTTTTTTATATATTTGCATACTATCACAAGATATTATTTCTGCGTTATATTTTTTTGCTAGTTCTATAGACATTTTAGTTTTGCCTACGCCAGTAGGGCCTACTATTGCTAAAATCATTTCATCACCTTTTATAATATACTAATTCTTTAAAAGTTTTAACATTACCATGTGTTAAAACGTCTAATTCATGAAGTTGTTTTTTCATGAAATTTACATTACTCAATTCAATTAATGTAGGTTTTTGTATATAAAATTCGCTATAAACAATCATTTGGTCCATTAAAACTTGATTTATTTTAAAGATATTATGTTTAAACGCATCCTCACTTTCATTACTTGGCTGTTCATAACAATCTGTATCAATAAAATATATATTATCATCAATAAACATATGACAAGGTTTAATATCATCCATTAATACATCTTGTTTTTTTAATTCAGGAATGAATTTATCATAAAAAAAAGTTAAAAATTCTTCAAAAGCTATATCTTTTTTTAAACAGATTATATCATATATTATTTTATCTAAACATGTACCTGGAGCCTTGTCCATGGTGTATCCTATAAAATTCTTATTTAAAAAAACCAAATCATTTGGGTATATTATAATACTTGAAGTTCTATTTATATTTAACTTTATATTATTTAAAATATAACTATCCAAATTATTAAAAATTTTTATAATTTCATCTTTTTTATAATAATAACAACTCCCATATAATCCAGTATTATTATCATTTATAGGATTCTTTTTAATCTTTGATAGTTCATAACTATTAATTTTAATCATTAAACACCTCTTTAGCAAGATATACTAAATTAAAACCAAATGAATGTCAAGTTACATAGCTCTTTTAAACATTTTTTCAAGTTCATAATTACTATAAAATATTGTGGTTGGTCTTCCATGAGGACATGTATACGGATTATCACATCTTCTTAAATCATCAATTAACGCTTCCATTTCAGACATACTAATATTCGTATTTGCTTTAATAGCCATTTTACAACTAAGCATAATAGCAGCTTTTTCCCTAAACTTTTCAATTGTAAAATTCTTTTCTTCACTAATTAGTACTTCTAATATTTTCTTTATTGATTCTTCTTCATATCCTTCTTTAATCCAAGTTGGATGTTCTTTTATAACAAACGAGTTTATACCACTTTCTTCAATATCAAAATGCATATCTTTTAAAATGTTAATGTTTTGTTTTATTATTATAAATTCGTTAGACGGAAATTCTAAAGTAAGCGGTAAAAGCATTTTGATGCTATCACTTTTTGGATTACCAAACGCTTTTAAATAGCCTTCATAGTTAATTCTTTCCTTAGCAGCATGTTGATCTATCATGTAAATACCAAGCTCATTATGACAAATTATATAAGTTCCTTTAGCTAAGCCTACCGGATACATCTCTGGCATGATAACCTTATTTTTTTCATCATCATAACTCTTTTTATCGTTTTCACCGTATTGTTCTATATCCTCGTTAACTTCTAATGTCGGTTCATCAAATAAAGAATAATCAATGGTATCACTTTCTATAACGTTTTGTCTTTCAAGGTTAAGTTGTTGTAATTCTACTTTAGGTTTTTCTTCTTTTTCTTTTTTTTCTATTTTTGGAATCAAAAGAGCTTTATCTAAAACATCTTTTATTCCATTTTTTATTAATTCTTTAAGATCATCAAAATTACTAAATTTAATATCTAATTTTGATGGATGAACATTTACGTCTACTAAGGATGGATCAGTGTTTATATTTAAAACAACTATAGGATATCTAGTTTCAGGTTTATACGTGTGATAAGCATCATTAATCGCCCTGTTTAGATCAGTGTTTCTTATAACCCTGTTATTAACAAGGGTAATCATATGATTTCTAGATGATCTGGTAACTTCTGGAAGAGAAATAAATCCATCAACATCATAGTCATCGTTAAATATTGATATTTTTTTCATCTTTCTAGCTACTTCTGATCCATATATTTCTTTTATAACCTTAAGTAAATTACCAGTACCATCGGTATTTAATAGAACTTTATCATCACTTATTAAAGTGAATTTCTTATCCGGATAAGAAAGTGCCATCTTGTTAACATACTCACATATGTTAGCAAGCTCACTATATACACTATTTAAATATTTTAATCTTGCTGGAGTGTTATAAAATAAATTTTTAACCGTTATTTCAGTTCCTCGTCTTGCATCAGATGCCTCATCGCTAATTAATTTTCCTCCCTTAATTTCTATTTTTGTTCCAACATCACCGGTTGATGTTTTTAAAGTCACTTCTGATACTGCTGCTATAGAAGGAAGAGCTTCTCCCCTAAATCCTAAAGATGAAATTCTAAAAAGACCCATTTCGTCTAAAAGTTTACTTGTAGCATGTCTTTCAAACGCCAAAATAGCATCATCATGGTCCATACCAGAGCCATTATCTACTACTTTTATTAATTTAGTTCCGGCTTCTTGAACCTCTATTTTTATTTCACAAGCACCAGCATCTACACTATTTTCAACTAATTCTTTTACTACAGAAACACACTTTTCAACTACTTCTCCCGCGGATATTTTATTAGCTAAAACCTCATCCATTACTTTTATTTTACTCATTTTACCACCACCAAAAAAATCACTTTTATACTATAAATAATTATAACATGTATATTCCTTAGTGTAAATTAATAAAAAGTTCTACTATAAGAACCTTTTATTCTACACTATTTAATTTTTCAGTTAAAGTAATAATATCTTTTCTTATATATATTAAGCTTTCATATATATACGCATAATAAGAATTTTCGTTTTGCTGATCTACTAATTTAGTATTAATAGAATCTAGAGCACTAGGCATTCTATCAATTCCATACTTATCATGAATTAAATTTAATAATTGAATTAACTGCTGTAATTCATAATTTATTTGTTCTCTTTGAAGTTTAACATCTAATTTTGAAAAAGCAATAACTAGCTCTTGTTCAGTCATATCTTTTATCCTACTTTCTTTGTTTCTGATTTTTTTATTTGTTCTAATTCTATTTTTTCTTTATCACTTAATTCTTTTCTAAGCAACAAAAACCTCTCATATACTTCCTGTTGTGACAATGTTTTCTCAGAACTTATTGATTCATTATACATTTTATTTTCTTTTATTGATTTAACCATATTTTCAAAGTCAATATCGTAAGAGTTTTTTCTATTTTTTGTTTCATTTTTTACAATATATTTTTTCGATTCCTCATCAAAAACTGTCACAAATTCATTCATACAATTAACTATATTCGGATTATCTTGGTTATTAATAATAGCATTATATATTGCATTTATATTATTTTGTCTTATTTCCGTTGAAAAATATTTCTCGGCAAGATCAGGTCTTGATAATCGCAAGCCAGATCTGTTATTTTCTTGCCCAACAATTATTTTTGAAATCAACTCAGGGTTTAGTGTTTCACAAAATTCTCTTACATCATTTATTAATTGATTATAATTATTTTGAGCTACTTTTTGTCTGTCTATAAATAATATCGGAATTTTAAATTGTTCTGCAGCTTCTTTACTTTTATCATTAATATTATCAAAGCAAATAATATATGATGGTTGGATTTTTTCATTAGAATATTTTCCTATTGTTCTTCTTATTGTAAGTTCGTTATGAGAATGTCTTGTATTATTTTCTAATGCCTTAGGGCCCATAAAATTACTATTACGATAAGCTCTAAATCCTTGTGAATATAAATCAGTATTTGACATTAATTCAAGAAAATCTTCTGGTAAGTTATTAAATCCTAGTATAACAGAATTTTCATCAGCACGAGCTATGCCCATATTACTATTTGAAATAAAGCTTGTACATATCGATACTTTATTAATTTTTTCTTTGGTATTCCATGCATCATAAATTTCACCAGAAGGTATTTGACCATAGGCACCTAAAACATGAACCAATAAATTAAAATTACTATCTGTTATATCTATTACTCCATCCTGCTCCGCATTAAATAATGACTCATTTATCAGAGTTCCATATTTCCTTTTAATTTTCATTATCAAATAGTTCATTTCTTTGAATGCAAAGTTAAAATTATTTTTTTCTAAATCAGTTTCAATATCGTTTAATTCTTCTAAATTATCACCATTAATAATTTTATATAATTCTTCTTTTAAAATTTGCAATTCTGGTATATCTTTATAAATTTGTTCTGATGAAGAAAGATAAGAATTAAAAATAAGCCTTGCTTTTTCTAAATTCATTTCAAAGTATTTTAATAATATTATATTTTTTTTAGCACTAATATCATCAAATACTAAATCATCTTTTTTTGACCTTGTTGAAAAGTTATATACGTTATGCACATGTCTTTCAAATAAAACAACTTGTTTTTTATTTTTAAGAATATCAACTGAATTTTTTATAATAACACTAACATTATTAAGTTCCTCTAACGAATTTATTTTATAAATACAATTAACACCGGACATTATATAAGTATATAAATTTGATAGAATTTTTGGTTCCATATTCACCAAATCACTATTTTTAATTAAATTAATTATATTTTGATCTTCGCAAACTAACGTTATAAATTGTACAGTTTCTTGGGGATTTATACTAATATCATTAACCTTAATAAATAATTCATTAAATAGTTTTAACATATCCATATTACTAGCAATTATTTTTGTGTTACAAATCAATTTAATAAATGCAATATCAAAATCATTAATATTTATATTTTTTAAATATTTTCCATATCTAGAACTTCTAAAATCAGTATTATCAAAAATAGTAAAAAACTCTGGTAATTTATTAGATTTAATTCCCACTAATAAATTATAAATATTAAAAAATACATTATTATTTTCTTGTACATGTATTGTATCATCATATTTTTCATAATAATCATCAATTCCATTAATCCAAGAGCTTATATTTACCCAATTTTCTTTAACTTTGTTATGTATATAATCATATTTTAAGTCCATTTCAAGCACTTTTGATAATTTATATAATTCTTTGCTAAGTAATTCTGGTGTGTTAATTTTTTCTAAAGTAATAGTACAAATTCTTTTAACAACTTTTAAAAGTTGTTCTTTTTTAATGTTTAATACAAATGTTAAAAATTCCGAAAAATCCAAGTCAAAAATATTAGATTCATATATATCGGATGATTCTGGATTTAATAAAATTAGTTCTACCAAGTCCTTATAACTTAGATTAAATATACGATTATGTTCAAATTTTAGCCTATTTAGTAATAAAGATGAATATTCTTCCCATCCAAAATAATTAATTATAATATTTTTTATTTTTTCTTTCGATAATTTTTTGAATCCTAAATCCCCTAAGTTATAAAAATTACTATGTCCAAGTCTTCCAATTATTTCATATAGAAAGTCTGAATCTTCTAATAAATAATCAGGAACATATTTAATTAAATATGAATGAGATTCAAAGAAAGTTTTTAATTCTTCTTTAGTCAATTGCAAGAGCTTGGCGTTTTTTATATAAGTGATAGGTGAAATTTCTTTACTTCTTAAAAGAAATTCTTTATTATTTATTAACTTTTTTCCAAGGTTTTCATAAATAAAGGAATCAATATCTTTCTCAAATGCCGCATAATTTATTTGAGCAACCATACCATCAGGAACATAATAAGCTCGCTTTAGGTAAGTATTAACAAGTGATTCTATAAATTTCTCATCATTTCTTATATTTTCACTTGCATCTTTAAAAAAAATTAAACTTTCGTTCAAATCTGCATTTGCTAAAAGAATTTTTTTTTGAATTTCATTACCAAATTTGGAAAGATTTTCTTTTAATATCCTTAAATCTGAAATAAAATCCTCATTAGATAATAATATATCAAACAATTCTTCGTTATCCTTATTTTTTAGCAATATATCTAAGTTATCATATATACTGTCATTATTTAATATCTTCTGTGCAAGAACATTATTCTGATTCATCCATAGTCACCACCAAGAAATCGTTTATATTATATAATATAATTATAACATATTATTAAACATATATCATATATAATTTATTTTCATATAATACTTTAAGGAAGGTGAAATTGTATGAACAAAGGATATCAAACATCAAATCAAATACCAGCAAATAATGCTTTGTATGGATATTATGTACCATATAACTATTCTAACGTTAAAGGTCAAAATGATGAAAGATTAGCAGGCGGATTTATTTTTCCATTTTTATTAGGAGGCGTAACCGGAGCTGCGGTTGCTCCTGCTTTTTGGAATAATGGATATGGTTATAATAACAGACCAAATTATTACTATTATCAACCGGGTCCATATTATCCTTATCCACCAAGAAGATGGTTTTAAAAAAGACTTAGTCAAGTTTTTTGACTAAATCTTTTTTTCTTATTAAACGGTAAGTATCAATGTACTTATACTTAAGCAAACAATTAGGTAAGCTAGCATGACAAATAAAATTAGAAGGTAAAGTAATCGGTTTGTTTTCATCATCAACTGATATTATGTTACAAGAAGGAAACTTATGAGTCCATGTTTTGTCATTAAAGTTCTTCTTTATAAAATGAAAGTCTATTTGTTTACCATCAAGATAGTAAAAAGGATCCGTGCAGTAAAGTGCAACCAACCATTCGTCCTTTAATAATGGTTCATAATCTTCTGATACTTTTTTTACATTAATATCTAATCTTTTACAATCTTCTAAAAAGGCATATTTAATCTTTTCTTTTGGATTGTCTTTTTTAAAATTATCACTTACTTCTCCTACGTTCCACGCGCAATGTTTCTTTAATTCATTATCAACGTATAAAACACTTTTAGTTGGTAAATCACAATTTATCGCGTATAAAAAACAGTTAACATCTAAATTAACCCATTCCTCTTTATTTTTTGGTCTAATGCTTTTTTTCATAAGACTAATTATTTCATCGCTTAACATATCTCACCTTTACAAAAAATATTATAAAATACTTATTTTACCTTGTCAATTTATAATATATAACTAATATCAACGTTACCGTTTATTCCTGGTACACTTCCTTTGGACGTATATTGCCACATTGAATACACATTATCATACTTACAAGTATTATTATACTCTGCAACCCAATCGACGTACTTTTTAGATATATTACCTAACCTATTCATGGCATACCATCTACCAGAATATACCTTTACCTTGTATTTATAATTTATATAGTTACTAACACTATTTATATAATATTGTATAATTTCATCATATTTTGATTTAGTTATGTTATTTGAATTACTCGTTTTAGTAATCCAACTTTCTATATCATAATAAATCCCTAAAGTTGGATTTATATCATACTTACTAATCATGTTATTAGTAAATATCGCTTCTTTTTTAGCACCATTTAAAGTTGTTGCATAACTAAATAAATATATTCCATAAGGTATATTAAGTCTTTTAAGTTCTAATATGTTTCTTTCAAATTTTTTATCTAAAGTATCATAATAACCAAGTCTTAATATTACACCATAACAATCACTTTCTTTTGCAAATAAATCCCAATTAATATCTTTTTGATAATAGCTTACGTCTACTACCTTAACTTTATTAGTGCCTAAATGTTTACCTGATGGTGAAAAATAATTATTTACACCATTTATTTCTTTAAGGCCAGTAACCTTCACATCATTTTCATAATAATAAGTAATACCATTTTCATCGTAAAAACCGTTTTTCAAAGGATTAATAATCTCTTTTACACTACTGGTTTCATCATCTGCTTTTTTATCCTCAAGTATTTCTTCATAATGAACGTCTTTTAATTCTTTAGTTTTTTCATCTTCTTCTTCAATTATATTTTCACTCTTACTAGTTTCTTCTATTTCTATTTCTTTTTCATCTTCTTTAATATCTTCACCATAATATTTTTTATCAGTACTTTCTTTGGATTCATTTACGTTATTTTTTGAAACTATTTTTGTTATCGAAGTATCACTATCATATACATAATCTTGATTTACTTTATTTACAAGACCTACGTATAGTTTTTTATTAACCGAATTAATAATTACCCCCGTTTTAACTTTTTTTGGGTTTTTAATTTCTTCATTCTTATTATTAAATACCAGCAACAAAAAAGTTACTAATAAAGAAACCAAAAACACAATAAAAAATACAATAACATTTCTTTTTTTCATATAACCTCCTTTTAAATATTTACATCAATTTATCATTATTGTAATTATATGTAGGAAGCAGCTTACTAGTTTTTTTCTACTTCCTAACTTATTTATTAGACGTAATTTTACAAATTTCCCTAAAAATTTAAAAAAAGATTAGATAAACCTAATCTTTTTTATATTCTTTTAAAAAGTTGTATAAATCAATGGCAACTTTACTTGGTAAATCATTTTCTAATTCTTCAATTGTTAAACTTTTTAATTTAGTTATCGTTTTATATTTTTTTAGTAATTCTTTTTTTCTTTTTTCTCCTATTCCAGGAACATTATCCAAGATACTTGATAACGTACCTTTACTTCTTATACTTTTATGATAATTTATCGTGTACCTATGCACCTCGTCTTGAATTCTAGTTAGAAGATGAAATACATCCGATGTTTTATCTATCTCGTACTCCTTATCCTGACTTATTAGTGCGGTCGTGGTATGTTTATCATTTTTCTTAAGTCCTAAAACAGGAATATCCAAATATAAATTATTTAATACTTCTTTTGCAGCGTTAACCTGAATAATACCACCGTCTACGATTATTAAATCTGGTTTTTCTAACTTATCATAAAGAACTCTATAGTACCTTCTATATATAACTTCTTGCATCGTATGATAATCATCTTTAGAACCACTATTTATTTTGTATTTTCGATATTCTTTTTTATCTGGTTTACCATTTGTAAAAACAACCATACCACTTACCGTGTAAGTTCCAAATAAATGAGCATTATCAAACGCTTCTATTCTTTTTAAGTTTGGAATTTTAAGTAACTCTGCTAATTTTTCATTAGCACCGAAAGTTCTCTTATCATCTCTTATAATAAGTTCAAATTTTTCATCTAAAACTATTTTAGCGTTTTCATATGCCATATCAACTAATTTTTTCTTTATTCCCCTTCGCGGTATTATAACCTTAGTATTTATTGCGTTAGATAATAATTCGCTATCAAATTTATCACTTACTATAATTTCTTTTGGAACTTCATTGTTATCATAAAAACTAGTTACAAAATAAGATAATGTATCTTCTATTTCATCAATTAATGGGAATACTTCTTTATCCCTCATGTTAATTTTTCCATCTCTTAAATGAAGTACTTGAAATGATATATAATCATTTTTAACATAATAATTGATTACGTCCCTTGTAACGTTATCGTTTAAACTAATTTTTTGCTTTTCCAATACTTTGTCAATGTATTCTAACATTTCTTTATATTCTATTGCTCTTTCAAAGTTCAAATTAGAAGATGAATCAAACATTAACTTTTCTATTTTTTTTCTTACTTCATCATAATTTCCTTTTAAAAAACTAGTAACTTCATTTATCATCTTCTTAACTTCATTGTTATCTATATTCTTTTGACAATATCCCAAACATTCTCCTATATGATAATATAAACAAACGCTTTTATCCATCGTATGACATTTTCTAAAAGGATATATTCTATTTAATAGTTGCACTGTTTTTCTAGCAGCATAAGCGTTTGGATATGGCCCAAATAACTTTCCCTTGCACTTATTTACCTTTCTTGGCCTTGAAATAATAAGTCTTGGATATTTTTCATTGGTTATTTCTATATACGGATATGATTTATTATCTTTAAGTAAAATGTTGTATTTTGGTGAATATTTTTTAATTAAGTTTATTTCAAGCAAAAGTGATTCTACTTCAGTTGAAGTTACTATATATTCAAAGTCTTTAATGTTTTCAACTAAAGCTTTAGTTTTACCAGTATGTTCTCTATTAAAATATGACGATACTCTTCTTTTTAAATTTTTTGCCTTACCAACATATATTATTTTACCAACTTCATTTTTCATTAAATAACAACCAGGTTCAGTTGTTAAAAGCTTTAACTTTTCTTTAATTTTATCCATGAAAACCACCTACGGGTATTATAACATAAAAAAGAACTATTTAACGATAGTTCCTGCTTTTTTACCACTTATAACTCGTTTTAAATCATCTTTATTATTTATATTAACAACAATAATTGGTATATTATTATCCATGCACATCGTTATGGAAGTTGAATCCATTACTTTTAATTTTTTATTTAAAACATCTAAATAAGTTATTTCATCATACTTTTTAGCGTTTTTATCCTTTTTTGGATCACTTGTATAAACTCCATCAACGTTAGTTGCTTTAATTAATGCATCAGCATGTATTTCAGCTGCTTTTAATGCGGCCGCTGTATCGGTTGTAAAAAATGGACTTCCTGTTCCACAACCAAAAATAACGATCCTTTTCTTATCTAGATGCTTATGAGCTCTTCCTTTTATATAAAATTCTGCAACTTGTCTCATTTCTATTGCGGTTTGTACTCGTGATGCTACGTTAAGTTGTCTAAACGTATCATTTAAGGTTAAAGCATTCATCGTTGTCGCAAGCATTCCAATATAATCGGCAGTTGCTCTATCAAAATCTTCATTTTGCTTTCCCCTCCAAAAATTTCCTCCGCCTACTACTATTCCTATTTCTACTCCCATATCATATACATCTTTTATCTTTTTACATATATCTAACACAGTATCATAGCAAACCCCAAATTTCTTACTTCCAGCAAGTGATTCTCCACTTAGTTTAATTAGTATTCTTTTATATTTATTATTCATAAATCCTCCTTTTATACATAAAAAGACAAATGGCTTACGTTAGTCATCTATCTTTTCAATCCTAATTACTTTTTTACTTTCTAAATATTTTAAAACCGTTTTCTTATCATTAAATGGTATTCTTTCATTATTTTTAACTATCATTACTTCTTCATGACCCTTACCTAATATAAGTAAAACATCATTCGTTGATAAAAGTTTAATACCTTTTATGATAGCCTTTTTTCTATCCAATTCAATCTCATAATTAGTATTTGTTAACCCTCTTATCATGTCATCAACTATTTGATTTGGATCTTCATTATGAACATCATCACATGTTATTATTGCATTATCACACAAATCCGTAACTATTTTTGTCATGATTGGTCTTTTAGTTCTATCCCTATCACCAGTACAACCAAATACCGTATATACTTTTCCATCACATACTTCTTTTACGGTACTAATAACGTTTAAAACCGCATCAGGAGTATGCGCATAGTCTATTATTATTCTATTGTTTTTATATTCAAGCATATCCATTCTACCCGCTGGAGAATTAATATTTAATAAAACCTCATAAATGGTAGAATACGTAAATCCTAATTCATATAAAACAATAATGGTACACAAAACATTATATATGTTATATTTTCCTATTAATGGAACTTTAATGTTTTGTTTTACCCCATTGCTTATAAAGGTAAAACTAGTTCCCATTATACTCATTTGGTAATCACTTACTTTATAATCTCCACCAGTAAATCCGTAAGTAATATTTTTATTATAATTAAACATAAACATATCTTTATTAGGATCATCATAATTAATGATTGCTTTTCCACCAGGTTTAATTTGATTAAATAGTTTTTGTTTACACTTAGCATAGTTTTCCATGGTGCCATGAATGTTTAAATGATCCTGAGTTAAATTAGTAAAAATAGTATATTCAAAAGGCACGTTTTCCAATCTTCTATGTAAAAGTCCCTCGCTAGATGCTTCAACAACAGCATATCTATAACCAGCATCATAAGCACTTATTAACATATCGTATATTTCAGTTACTTCTGGAGTAGTATTTGGCATGTCAAATATTTTCTTTTCTCTAAAATAACCAATCGTACCAATGTAACAACATTTACAATCCTGTTTATTTAAAGCATCATAAATAAGATATGCCGCGGTTGTTTTACCATTAGTACCAGTAATACCTATTATGTGCATTTCTTGTAAATACTTATTATAATTTTCCTTTAAATAATTATTAAGATATTCTCTTGTATCTTTTACGATTTCATAAGGAATACTATATTTTCCTTGTTCTGCAATTATCTTAGATGCACCATTTTCTATTGCCTTAGGAATAAACGTGTGCCCATCACCTACTATTCCTCTTAATGCAACAAAAATATCACCTTTTTTAACTTTTCTAGAATCAGTTTTTATATTAATCACGAGCTATCACCATTTTCTTCTTATTAACATTATATAACATAATTGATAAAAATAAAATAATCATTTATAATGTTTTTGGTGATTTATTATGTTTACTATAAATAAAAACGTTAAAAATGAAATTATTATAAATAAATCCAGATTTATAACTTTTATATATAAAGTAGAAAATAAACAAATGGTAAATAAATTGATAAATGATTTAAAAAAGGAATATAAAGACGCAACCCATTATTGTTATTCTTATATAATAGGAAGCGAAAAAAAAGCATGTGATGATGGTGAACCATCTCACACGGCAGGAATTCCAATGTTAAACGTATTAGAAAATAAAAAATTAAATAACGTTTTAGCAGTTGTAATAAGATACTTTGGTGGTATAAAACTAGGAGCATCAGGCCTTTTAAGAGCTTATTCTAATTCGATCACTAAAGCCATAAAAGACGATAATATAATACCAATTATAAAAGAATACAAAATAAAAATAGAATTTGATTATAAAGACATAAGTAACGTAAATTACATTTTAAAAGATTATAAAATAACATATAAGGAATTTGACCAAAACGTAATATATGAATTCATATACGAAGAGGATAACTATCCTAAAAAAATAGATAACTACGTAATAAAAAAAGAACCGATTGATTAATCAATCGGTTTTATTTTGTACAAATTTTATCTGATGAGGTATTCGAAGCTTGCTCTTGACAACCACAATCATTATATGTTTTACCATCCACGGTAATAGAAAACTTTCTTTTCAATCCGTTTTCATCCCCACATGATTCTATTGATACCGTTTTATTATATAAAACTTGGTACTTATCTTGATCAAAAGAAACGTATTCATCAACTAAATCACTAACTTCTATAGATTCAGTTGACATATTATTATCAGTAGCATATCTTTTAGCACCAGTTAATATGCTAATTATTATGTTTTCTTTGTTTTCTTCTTCTTGATTTTTTCTTATGCCATTAACGGAAACTATACTTAAAGATAATAAAATCCCTAATATTACAATAACTGCTAAAAGCTCTATCAATGTAAAACCTTTACTTTTTTTCATTACTTTCTCACCCACTTTTCTAACTGTTCTTCACTCATAAATCCAGATTCTCTTTTTATTTCTTTGCCATCTTCACAAATAATTAAAGTAGGAACAGAATATATTTTGTAATTATCAGCGATATCATTTGCTTCATCAACATCAACTTTAATTATTGGAATAATTTCTTTTTTATCAAATTTTTCCATTACTAACGAAAGCATCTTACAAGGGCCACACCATGTTGCATAAAAATCAACTAATACTTTTCCCTTTTTTATTTCTTCCTCAAAGTTATCTTTAGTTATCTTTTTTATCATACTAATTCTCCTTTATTAAGCATTTTTACTTATAATTTTATTATATAATTTTTTAAATTAAAAATACATAGCAATATAATTATATTTTACATTAAAATGTATAGTTTGTTTTAAATGTTATTTATTTATGCTAAAATATTTATAGGAAGTGATTTATATGGTAATAGTATTTAAAATAAGTGATAATACTAAAGAAAAAATGATCGAATATTACAAAGATAAAAAAAGAGACAAAACCCCAGCTTATGCGGTATTTCAAGCCCAGGAAGAGGATACTATAATCACTCTTTATGAATCAGGTAAAGTAATGTTTCAAGGAATTAGCGCTGATGTTGATGCAAATATGTGGAAAGATGTAGAAGCTCATTTAAATAATGGTAAAATACCAGAAGAAAGTAAGAAAAAAGATAAAAATAAAAAGAGTGAAAAAGAGCTTTTTGAAGAAAGAAAAAAATACTATTACATTAACTCTATTGGTTCTGATGAAGTTGGAACCGGGGATTATTTTGGTCCCATCGTAGTAACCGCTACATATGTTTGTAAAGATAATATAGGTTTTTTAGAAGAACTTGGAGTTAAGGATTCTAAAAAATTAACCGATTTAAAAATATTAGAAATCGTACCAAAAATAATTAAAACTATTCCTTATGAAACAATTATCTATACAAACGAAGAATATAATAAGCATTCAGAATACAACATGAATAAAATAAAAGCAATTCTTCATAACAAGGCCTTGTTAAGACTCATGAAAAAAGATAATTATGGTTATGATAAAGTTGTAATTGACCAATTTTGTTATCCTAAAAACTATTTTGGATACTTAAAAGAAGCTAAAAACGTATACCGTAAAATAGATTTTACAACTAAAGCAGAAGATAAATGCCTATCAGTTGCATGTGCATCATTAATAAGTAGGTATGTATTTATAAAAGAAATGGATAAGATATCCAAACAATTAGGCAAATCAATTCCTAAAGGTGCTGGAAATTTAGTTGATGATTTTGCACGTGATATAGTAAAAACAAATGGCAAGGAAATACTTAACAAAATTGCTAAACTAAATTTTAAAAACACTGGTAAAATATTAAAAGAACAGTCCGAGAATTAGTTATTTAATTCTTGAACTGTTCTTTTATTTATGTATTAATTATTTTAAACGAATATTCTTCTTAGTTATGAATGTCGTAACAGCAATTCCCATAATAGAAATAGCAAATAAAATCATATAAATAATGATATTGTCCGAAGTATTTGGATTTTTACTATTTATAGCCTCAAGATATTTTTTATAATCAGATTCTGTCATAACTTTGCCATCAGAAGTTTGAATGGTACCATAGGTTAAAAAATCAGTTGATATATCGCTACTAAATGTACCACCACTAACAAAATGATTGTTTTTAGTTTTAAAATTATCACTTACGGAAATAGCAGAAACACCAGAAGGTGATATGAATTTTCCCCCGGAAATTTTAATAGACTCAACTTTTGTTTCAGCGTTCATAGCTTTTTCACTCGAGTATACGTGCTCGAAAACAGCGCTATTATAATCACTTTTTAGCGTACCATCATAAAGGTTAATGGCAATATGTCCATAATCATCCCTAGTGGATTTAATCTGTATAGCAGCACCATTAGCTATCATTACATCTTGACCTTTTTCATTTTGACTTGCGTTTACATTGTTAGATTTGCCTGTAATTTGTCCTCCATAAACATTCAAATTACCAGATTTAATACCAATGGCAGAACCTCCAGTAATAGTTGCATTATAAATATTTGTTGTTGCAGAACCTGCTTGCATAATTGCAACATCATTTTCGTTCGTAATTACAGCTCCATCACGAACGTTAATAACCGGGGCATTATCATGATTATGAATACCGCCTTGTACGTAAAAATCATAAAAACCTTCAATATTGTTTTTAATTTTTCCATAAAAATCCACGGTAACTCCATAGCTTGCCGGATAATTTTTTCTTCCAAAAAACGCGATACCTAAATTAATAACGGTAACATTTGAATCAATCGTAAGATGAGTAACGTTAGAACTTTCTTCATTTTTACCATAAACCGAAATGGAAGTAAAAGTTTCACCAGTACCCGTATATTCAATGGTTCCTGTTCCAGTAAACTTAACGTTAACACCATCATTTTGACTTGGATTAATACCAAAGAATCCTCCACCAGAACCTTCCCCACTAATCTTGTAACCATTTAAGTTAATTTCTTTACTCGAATTTATTGCAATTGCTTTACTTAAATTCGTTATATTACCATCCAATGTACAAGATGTTTGATTAGAATCAGCAATACAAGCCATAAGGTTGTCTAATGCCTCCTGCTGAGGTGCAGCAAAAACCCTTGGAATTAACGCAATACTAATTACAAAAATTATTACAATAGTAATAATAAAATTTCTTGTTTTAATATACCTTTTCATTTGTCTTATCTTCCTTCTATTTATAGAATATAACATATTTTTACTATAGTCAAGCACATAACTACTTAGTAATAAGTTTAAAGTAAACAATTAAATATATATAACTAACATTTTATTTGTAACATTGCTAAAATTAGCGTTTTTTTCTTTCTTACTTTAATACTACCAAAGCTATTATTTATAATTCATATTTCTAGTATTAAAAGTTTCACTTATTTACCATGCTTTATTTTTGTCCATTTTACGTTTTTTTTAGTTAATGCAATTATAGCACACGGAATATAACTAACCATAAATATTGGGTTGATAAAAAAAGCTTTTATTTTTGTTTTTGAATTCAAATTTATTTTATTACGTTCTAAAACCAATATTACCAATGTCATTATCATAAGCATAACATAAACAGTAGCAATAAAAAACAATATTTTTAAAAAGTATCTTTTCCATAATATATTTTTATTAAAAAAATTATATAACATAAAAATAAGCAATGATAAAAACCATATTACCAAACCTAAAATCATAAATATATATGGAACTATTCCGATTGCTTCATCTATTTTAGAAGCATTGTTAGGATCGTTTTTGTTAAGTGCAATAAACATTTTTTTATTATATATTTTCCTTACGTCAAAGTATCCTCTAATCCATCTTACACGTTGATTTATAGTATCTTTATATTTTACCGGTTGTTCATCATAAAAGATCGATTTTGTATTATAATACGTTGTTAAATTATTAAGGGTTGCATACGAACTTAATTCATAATCTTCAGTTAAACTATGAAATGGATATCCCCTCCATTTATTAATTAACTCTCCTCTTATGTAAAAACCAGTTCCAGAAAAAGTAATGTTTCTACTTTCTTTATTTTTTTTATCATTAAAAACAGTGTTCACTAACGAAAAAGTAAGAGAAGAACATGCTGCTATAGAACTTGTGTTACCATTTTTACAATTTCTATAACCTGATGCTAAATCATATCCTTTATCAAAAATTGGTATCATATTTTTTAAATAATCTTTATCAAGTATGTTATCAGCGTCAAATATAAAGTATGCATCGTATTTTTTATTTTTCTTCAATATAAACTTAACCGCTTCATCTAAAGCATAACCTTTTCGTTGCTTTTCTACATGTTTTCTTAATACGACGGTTGCATTATACTTTTTACAAATATTAAAGGTTTCATCTTCTTTTGTTTCAATGATTACGTAAACGTCTTTCATGTTTACTTTAACACTTTGATTTTTAATACTTATAAGTAAATCTTCTATTACTTCTTTTTCATATCTAGCAGGTACTAAAAAGCAAAAAGAATGTCCATTTTTTTTGCTTTTGGATAATTATTATTTTTTCTACATAAAAAATTAACAATTAATAAAATTAATAAACCGATAAATATTAATGATAATGATATTGTTCTTAATATTACCATAACCAACTTCCTTTACATGAAATAAGCTAAATAAGTAAGTGCTACTAAAAGTATGATTGATACTATAAAACCATTTATTTTTTCAAACCTAGAAGTTTTATATTTAATACCTAAAAAAGTTGATATTATAATTCCACCAATAAAACCTCCTACGTGGGCATACATATTAATTGAAGGAACAATAAGCCCGATTAATAAATTAATTATAATTACTGGTAAAATTTCGTTTTTTAAAGCTTCTCCCATATACGTTCTTTGATTTAATGCAAAATAAAGTAAAGCTCCCATAAGGCCAAATATGGCACCTGATGCTCCAGCAGATATTGTATTATCATTCATTAATATAACTGATAATAGATTACCTACTATCCCACTATATAAAAATATAATTAAAGTTTTTACATGACCATAAAACCTTTCTACTTGCTTTCCTAAAATATTTAAAGCCCACGCATTCATAATGTAATGAATAAGTCCGATATGCAAAAATATACTTGTTACAAGTCTTATTATAGAACCATTTTTTACCAAGCCACCAAATAAGTATAAAGTTGTTATATCCACCGAATCAATAGAAGCTTTTCCAATAAAATACATCAAAACCATAGTAATTGTAATTATACCTAAGAGTATGTATGTAACTATTGGTTTTTTAGGGCTAAACAAGTCATTTATTTTCTCCGAACTATCTAAGTTCTTTCTTAATATATCATTGTTAATCTTTTGGTATAATAAAGCTCCCTCTTCCGTAAACTTAAGTTTGTTTATCATATCTGGAAAATATTTTTTTATTAATTCATTTTTAGCAATTGATTTTTCACTTTTTACCCTTACGGGATAATTTATTTTATTATTACTAATTTCAACGTCATCATTTAAGTCTAAATATAACGTTAGAACTTTCATTTTAAACGTAAAAGTTTTCATTTTAATCTGTCTTGTAAGTTTTCTTACTTTAAAATTATCAAATTCAAATTGATCGTTATTATGTATGTAGCCTAATACTATTCTAACTATTCTAAATTCACTATCCATGTTCTCAAGCCATATCTCATTTTGAATACCATGTACAACAACAGGATTATAATTTTTCTCAGTTATAAAATAGTGAAGAAATTTCATCACTAATAGATCTTTTTGCTGCGTAGTTGCCATATAACATCTCCATTCCTATTTATTATTACTCGCCATAAATATTATTATAACATTAATGCGCGTTAATTTGATTATTCATTTTTATATTTTTCAACTATTTTTTTAAATTCTTCTGGCTCATCACAAGAAAAACTCATGTATTTATTTGTTACGGGATGAACAAAGCCTATTTCCTTAGCATGAAGCATCTGACCAAATTCATTTGTGTTTTTATTACTTTGATAAAGCGGATCATTTATAATTGGATGGTTAATATATGACATATGCACTCTAATTTGATGAGTTCTTCCAGTTTCCAATCTACATTCTATCAAGCTCGCGTTTTTATATCTTTCTAAAACTCTAAAATGAGTTATTGCTTCTTTACCATTATAATCAGTAACACACATTTTCTTACGATTTAATGGATCTCTTCCTATTGGTGCATCAATGGTCCCCGTATCATGATTAATCCGCCCTTTAACTAAGGCAACATAAACTCTATGTAACGTTTTATCCTTTAATTGCATAGATAAAGCTTCGTGGGTTTTATCATCTTTTGCAATAACTAAAAGGCCAGATGTATCCTTATCAATACGGTGTACTATTCCTGGTCTTACTTTACCATTAGTAGAACTTAAGTTATTTGAATGATATAAAAGAGCATTTACTAACGTTCCACTAAAATGCCCAGCAGCAGGATGAACCACCAACCCGCTTGGTTTATTAATTACCATTAAATAATCATCTTCATATATAATATCTAAATTGATTTTTTCTGGTTTTACATCTGTTTCTATTTTCAAATTACCAAGTATTTCAATTTCATCATTAAGTTTTAATACGTAACTATTTTTAGATTTTTTACCATTTACTAATACAAGATCTTGTTTAATCATTTCTTGAACTTTACTTCTTGATATATTAAGTTTTTTAATTAAGTATTTATCTAATCTTATAAAATCATTTTCATCACAAATTTTAAAATTCATAATACTTACATCACCTAAATACATTATATCAAAAAAGCGTTTAAATTAAAACGCTAGCATACTTTTTTTTGCTTAATACTATTGATAATAAGTAAGACAACCCCCATCGTAATTGCGAAATCCGCTATATTAAAAACCGGAAAATAATAACCTAAAATATTAAGAGAAATAAAGTCTATAACAAATCCTCTTATAATTCTATCTATTAGATTACCAAATATCCCACCAAATAAAAGTCCATAACTCCATATTAATGTTTTATTTACTTTTTTTTCGCTTTTTAACATAAAAATTAATACACCTATTAAAACCAATGAAATTAATATTATAAACATCCTTTTACCAGAAAGCGCACTAAAAGCAACCCCTTTATTTTCTACATAAACAAAAGATATTAAGTTAGGTATTAAAACAAAACGCGCATGAAAACTACTAACTATGTATTTAATTATTTGATCTATAACAAGGGCAAATCCTGAAATTAATATTATCTTTTTCTTCATAAAATCTCGTGTAATCAATCAGAAATTAATTAACATTTCTAATTAATAGATTCCTTTCTATTTAATATTTTTTATTAATGTTTTAATAATTACTAAATTACATAATTATAAACCTTGGTTAAAAAAACAATTAACGAGGTACTTACATTTAATATATAAAAGTACAAACTTAATATAATGCCAATACAAGTAACGCAGCTATAAAATTTTGAATAAAATGCATGGAAATTGGTACAAAGATGTTTTTTGAATCAACGTATGATTTGGCCAAACACATTCCTAAAGCAGCATATTCAAATACGTATAATAGATCATAAAATGATGTCGTTTTATCTATTAAATGTAAAATTCCAAATAAAAAACCACTTATTATTATATATATAGTTTTATTACTTAATAATTTGTGTAATGTTAATCTAAAAACAGATTCTTCCGCCAAAGGAGCATATAAACAAGATAATAAAAGTGTCAATAATGGAAGTTTTTGAAACATTATGTTTATCGCCTCTTGGTTGGAAGATGTTTGTCCATTATTTAATAATATTATTGGAAATGATACAATGATCATAATTCCTAACATTTTAATATAACTATTTAAAACATAAGGAATATATGTTTTTATGTTTTTAATAAATATTATAAAGTTACTTTTTAAATCCTTAAAATTAACAAATACTACCACGATAAGTATTAATAAATATATAAAATATATTGGAATCTTATCATATAAAGGAAAAAATGGAAATATAAACATAATAAATAAGAAAAATATCAACACAAAAACATGTTTTGCTACTTCTTTTTTCGTTACTTTCTCTTCGTTTATTACGGGTAAAGCCCTTTTTTTGTTATCACTAATACTAGATAAAAAGAAAAAGCCTAATATTCCAGGTATAATTGAATATAAAAACATCCATATAATACCCATTTGTATCTTTATTTTATTTTTTCTTATTTCCGCTATTTCTTTTTTCGATTCTTTATATAGTAAAACCGTTATTATAAAACTTACTAAACAAACAAATATATTTGCTACTTTTTCTTCATTATCCTTGGTAAAAAATAAAACATTAACAATTAATAATGCTATATATATAAACTCTAATATACATGATAACTTTAAAATATTTCTTTTATCTTTCATATTTCCTCCATTTTTAAAAAAGCCCATAAAGGCTTTTATTAAAATAAATCATTAAAATCTATATCGCCATTAACACTAGGTGCAACGTAATTAATATTTTTATTAAAAGCAATTATTGCAACGAAAATAGGATTAACTAACCAAAGACCAATTCCAAACCCAGCTCCTAGTCCAAATGATTTAGCAAGTTTAATATTAAGGGAAATGGTAAAAATAGTTAAAGCTATATAACCTACAAAAGGTATCATACCTAAAAAATATAAAAATATATAGTACCATTTATATCCAATTATTTCAAATAATATAATAGTGTTATAAACCGGGATGATTGATGCCCAACCTGGTTTACCTGCTTTTTTAAACATTTTCCAGTTAGCTACGATAGTAAAAATAATTAATGATAAACATATTATTACAAATAAAGCAATTGTCCAATATAATGCTATTTCTATACTATTTCTCATTTTGTTCCTCCTTTATTATAGTATAGCACATTTTATTTAATTTCTACCTACCAAAATAACATCTGATCCTATTTTCTTTATTTGGTTCCATGAAATTGACACTTCCTCTTTTCTAATAATATTTAGAAAACCGGTTTTATCATAAATTATTAGTTTTTTAATACAACCCGTATCACTTGATATTTCAGCATCTATTACGTTGCCAATTTTATCTCCAGTTTTAATATCAACAACGTCTTTATTTTGTAAATCTGATAATCGCATAATCTTCACCAGTTAATTATATGTTAAAAAATGTATAAAAAAACACCTTTCTTAACATTACAAAAAAGAAAGGTGTGATTATTATAGCAAAACATAAAGTAGAAATAACGGGAATAAACACGAGTGAAATAAAAGTTTTAAACGATAAGGAAAAAGAAAAACTCTTTATTAAACTTAAAAATGGAGATAAAACCGCAAGAGATAAATTAGCTGAAGGCAATTTAAAATTAGTTTTATCCATCTTAAGAAATTATCAAAACAGAACTGATAATATGGATGATTTATTTCAAATAGGATGCGTTGGATTAATGAAGGCAATAGATAATTTTGATCTTAATCACGGAGTTAAATTTTCAACCTATGCAGTACCATTAATACTAGGAGAAATAAGAAGATATTTAAGAGATAATAGTAATCTTAGAATATCAAGAAGTATAAAAGACTTAGCATACAAAATACTAAAAATTAAAGAAGAAGGTTTTATGACTTATGGAATAGAACCAACAAACGAAGAAGTAGCTAAAAAACTAGGAGTTGACGAAATAGATGTAATTATTGCTCTTGATGCAATGAAAGATCCAATAAGTATGTTCGAACCGATTTATAATTCTGGTGGTGATACTATTTATTTAGAAGATCAAATAGAATCCAAAAAAGATAAAAGTAGTAACTGGGATATTATAATTTCATTAACTGATGCTATAAATAACCTAAAGGGAAAAGAAAAAAAAATCATAACAGAAAGATTTTTAATTGGTAAAACACAAATGGAAATAGCAGAAGAAATAGGAATTTCCCAAGCTCAAGTATCTAGGTTAGAAAAAACAGGAATAGAAAATATAAAAAAAAATATAACATAGCAATATGCATATGTTATATTTTTAATCTGCTTGAACATAATTTATTGTTACGTTTAAATCACTAAACGTTAAATCTTTCTTTGGAAGCTCTGTTGATTCTTTCTCTTGTAATTCATTTTGCTGAAAATAAACCTTTCTATATTCTATGAAAGCAACAATAATTTTTCTTTCTCCTGCTTTTAAAATATCACCTGTTTTTATTTGTGTAAAATCTTTGTTATTTACATCAAAATAAACGGGCATGAAAGAAATATTATCATTAACTTTTTGAATATCTGTTTCAGTTACACTTCCATCATTATCCCAATCACAAGCATCAACAGACGATTGTAACGTACATAATGGACTAACGTTAATAGAATTAAGTTTTGCATCAATTGTTCCTTTATTTTCAATTATAAAATAATAAAGTGCTCCATCATTTGGCTTTGTTATTGTTACATTTATATTCTCTATACTCGTTCCATTTATGGTTGGATTTTCATTTGCTTTTCCAGCTCCTTCTTCTACATAAAAATAATCATCTTTAAAATAACCCAAGCACTCATCATTTTCTTCCATTCCTAAATCTTTGCAAGTTGGGTTTTCAAAGTGCACGTCCCAAGTTGCAGCATCTACTTTTGCAGTTCCATTTATCGTTAAGGTTTCGGATAAAGCCGCAAACGCTACCGTTAAACCTAGTATTGCAACTACTAGTGCAATTAAACTTAATACTTTTATTCTTCTTTCCTTTTCCATTTTTACCACCTACTACTATTTTTAATCTGCTTGAACATAATTTATTGTTACGTTTAAATCACTAAACGTTAAATCCCTTTTTGGTAACTCTGTTGATTCTTCATATTGATATTCATCGTTCTGAAAATAAGCCTTTCTATATCCTATGAAAATAGCAATAATTTTTCTTTCTCCTGGTTTTAAAATGCTACCTGTTTTTATTTGTGTAATACCTTGGTTATTTACATCAAAAGAAATGGGTATGAAAGAAATATTATCGTGAACTTTTTGAATATCATCTTCACTTACCGTTCCATTTCCATCCCAATCACATGATTCAACTGGTGATGAAGTAGATTCACATAATTTACTTATATCAACTGAATCTATTTTCGCATCTATGTCACCAGCATTTACTACTGTAAAATAATATACTACCAAATCATTTGGCTTTGTTATTGTTACATCTATATCCTCTATACTCGCTCCATTTATAGTTGGATTTTCATTTGCTTTTCCAGCTCCTTCTTCTACATAAAAATAATCATCGTGAAAATAATTGGAGCAGTCTTCAGGATCATCAACACCTAATAAATTTGCATCTTCACAAGTTAGATTTTCAAAGTGAATATCCCACGTTGCGGCATCTACTTTTGCAGTTCCTTTTATCGTTAAGGTTTCTGATAATGCCGCAAACGCTACCGTTAAACCTAATATTGCAACTACTAGTGCAATCAAACTTAATACTTTTACTTTTCTTTCTTTTTCCATTTTACCACCTACTACTATTATCTTCATTTTATATTAATAAATACCATCTGGTCAAGTTTTTTGCTTTTTTATGTAAATAAAAAGTAACCCAAAACTAAGGGTTACTCATACTACTTCCCAGCTAAATACTACATAAACTGGTTTTTTACTACTTATACTTCATCAGTTAATACTTCTAACTGACAATTTAATAATATCACAAACGACATTTTTTTACAATATTTTTTTATAAATTTATATTTTTATTTTCAAAAATTTTATTATCTATTAAAAATTCGTGTATTTGTTCTTCCTCGTTATTCAAATACAATTCTTCAATTCTATCAACTCTACATTTTTGAGCTTCTATAATAGCATTTACTTTTTTTGTTGCTTTATCTAATTCATCATTTACTACTACGTAATTATACTTTGATATTTCATTTATTTCTTTATATGCCTTTTTAAATCTTTCTATTATATTACTATTAGTTTCTGTACCTCTTTTTTTAAGTCTTTTAATTAAGTCTTTCATGGTTGGAGGCATTATAAATATAAATATAGCCTCTGGAACTTTATGTTTTATCTTTAAAGCACCTTGTACCTCTACTATTAAAATAACATCAATTCCATTATTTAAATGCTCATTTATTTTTGATTTAGGAGTTCCATAATAAAAGTTATTGTATTTTGCATATTCTAAAAATTCACCTTGTTTTATTCTTTTTTCAAACTCATTTTTATTAATAAAATAATAATCAACCGAATCTTTTTCTCCGTTTCTAGGTTTTCTAGTGGTGCAAGAAATTGATAACCAAAAATTATTGTTATAATTTTCTAGTTCTTTACAAATAGAATCTTTACCAGCACCTGAAGGTCCAGATATTACTATTAAACTGCCCTTTGAATTAGATTTTATTATATTAGACATTATTTCCTCCCGGTATAAAAAAAGACCAAATGGTCTTATTTACATGTTCCCTCGCCTGCCTTAGCACCTTTTACATAAGTCTCTCCAACCAATTCACAAGAAGTCTTTGTTATTGAATCCTTTAAGTATCCACCAAATACTCTTATTAAACTAACCGCGATTACCGTCACTAAAGCTATAATTAAAACATATTCTACTAATGCTTGACCTTTTTTATTTAAATGCTTCATTCCACACCTCTATCATATGTTATTAGTTTATCATTTTATTATGTTATTTGTCAATCCCATTATACACAATTAAAGGTATTTATAATTTACATAATTTATTTTTAATGGTATTATTTTTATGGTGATTATATGTTGTATTATAACGGCGTTAAAATTAAAGAAGCTAAAGATTTTAAAGATAGATTACTCGGATTTATGTTTAAGAAAAACATTAATCACGGTCTATTATTCAAAAAATGCAGGAGTATTCATACGTTTTTTATGAAAGAAAAAATCGACGTTATAGCAACAGATAAAAATGATAATATAATAAAAACATACAAAAATATTAAACCATGGAAAATATTAATAGCTCCCAAAAGTACAAATAACATATATGAATTACCAAAAGGTACTATAAAATAGCACCTTTTTATTTTGCCCTTGCTTTTACGTAATATCTTTCTTTACCACCTTTAGTACACGTAACCAAAGTTACTATCTTTTGATTAGGATTAGAAGGTTGAGCTAAATATGATGCATCATCTTTACTTGTAACACCATATTCATAAACATAATAGTTTATTTTTCTACCACTTAAATCAGTTATTTCAACCACATCATTTTTAACCAATTTATTTATTTTAATGAAGTAATTTCCTCTCATAAAATTATGGCCACCTATTGCAACATTACCATTTTCATTAAGATTAGGCCCTGACATCTTAACAAGTGCCGTATTATATGCCCCTTTGGTATTTTCTTTTAAAATAGGTTGATACAAGTTTATTTTTTTAATTCTTATTTTACCAATTACAGTATACTTATAACCTTGATAATTAACAACCTTCTCAGATGGTTTATTATCATTATCTTTAATGGTCTTATCTATTTCATTAATTATTCCGTTAGCTAACTCTTGTCTTTTCCTTTCTCTAAAATTACTATATATAAACAAAGCAACAGAAACATAAAGAGCTATTATTATTAAAACGATTATAACATTCATAATTTTTTCTTTATTTATCTTATTAAATATACCTTTCATTTTACACCTCTATAAATGGTTTTAATAAATCATAGCCAAAAAAATACGTTAGTAATCCTAAAACTACTAAAACTATAATTGAAACGTAAACAAAAATCATAAACTTATCTTTTTTTTCTACGGTATCTGATACATCAATCATTTGCATATCATTCATTAGTTATCACCTTTACTTTCTTTGCCATTACTTACGTAAATTAACTTACCATTATAATTATAATACTCATTTTTTACCATTATATAATTTTCATATGCTTCATAAAAATTATTAAAAGAAGTTAAACTAATTTCGTTTTTATCTTCCGTTGTTAAAATAGCATCTTTTTCATCAGTTGCAATTTTAACCAATGGATAATTTTCATCAAAAACAACATCGTTATAATGAACTTTATTAACAGGCTTACCCTTAGAGTTATAAAGCATATACTTATCACCATTTCTTACTGCGTAAAAAACGTTACTTCTGTTATTAGCAGATATTTTTTTAACCTGACCAGAAGCAGATTTAATCTCCTCGTTTTCAAATTTTATTATAATGTCACCCTTTTTATTTATAACACCATAACCACCATCTGTTTTAGCTATAGCCTCTCCATAAGAATCAAATTCAAACGTTTCCTTATAATGTATTTCATTTATTAAATCACCATTAGAGTTCAAATATCCATAAGTACCATCTTTATACTTAACTATTGCAACACCATTCTTATAAGCTTTATATATTTCAAAATCTGATTCAAGGTTTTTAAATACTTCTCCGTTTTTAACTAAAACTATATTATTTTTATTTTTTTTATAATTATGTTCATTATATATAAATATACCATCACCATAAAAAACATCAGCATCACTTAAGTTTTTTCTTATTTGTTCAAGGGTTTTAGTACTTATGTATTCATATTTATAATCATTAGTAATAGCTTTTAAAACACCAGTTTCAATTGATGGTATTGATAAACTATTATAATTTTCAGATTCCACTAAAATTTTATTATTTTCAACGTATATATATATTTTCGTACCATTAGAAGTAATCTCATAAAATACGTTATTTTCTTCTGGAACGATTTCATTTAAAGTTGCAGAAGATGCTACCTTGCCATCTTTTAAATTTACTATTAAAGAAGATGAATTAATTTTTACTACTCCATATCTTTGGTAACTAGAATTAGTAACATTACATGGAGTAACATCAATTATTTTATCGTCTTTATCAGTTAATTTATAAGAAAACACATCTTTACCATCTTCATTTATTATACCTACATAATTATCTTTTACATACGTATAAACGCCTTCTTTATATACTATAGAATCATATTTAAAAGATGTTTTAACTTTTAAACCAGAATCTAAAATACCATATTTTAAACCACCCTTAGTTATCTTAGATGCTATTATATCATCGTTTGCACGGTACAAAGAAAAATACGTTCCAGTAGGAGCTTTTTCCTTGCCTCCCTTATCTATTATTAAAGGTAAATTAGATGAATTCTTAACTATTGCGTAACCTTTTACAAAGTTTTCTGCGTATGTATATTTTGGATTAACTATTTTTTCACCAGTAAAATCAATATATCCATATTTTTCATTTTGAACTATTCTAATAGGCTCATTATCACTTGCATATACCCTTAAATTATTTAAGGCCTCTCCACTTTTATTAATAAAAAACTCAAATCCCAAAAGCATTACAATTATTACATATAACATAACCTTTTTTACAATTTTTCTTGTCTTAGCACTTTTAATGTTAAAATCTTTAATAGATGGTTTATAATCATCTAATTTTTCATTAGAAGCATCAATTTCTATTTTATTGTTATTATCTTTTTTATTTTTTAATAAATCATCCAACTCTTCATTAATTTCATCAGTTTTATTATCGGTTATTTCTATAAAATCAAGCATTTCATCTATTTGATTTGAAACCATAGCATCAGTATCAAAGTCTAGTGTTTCTATTTCATCATCTTGGAGAGTAGTTTTATTTTCAAAGTCTAACGTTTCAACATCTTCTTTTAACTTATCATTTTTCATAAATACCCTCCTTTACCATCTAACATAATTTTATAATAAAATAAAACAAAAAACAAGCTATGACATAATAGCCTGTAAACGAAATTAATAAACTTATTTCATATTTACATAATTTTATTATTATTGTATAATTTAGTTAGTGAGAGCAACCTACTTTAGGTTAGTTGTTTTCCTAAT
>CANRHO010000002.1 GCA_947630435.1 uncultured Bacilli bacterium | reverse complement strand
ACACCTCCTATAAATTATTTTTTCGCGAGTGGTAAAATAGCTTTATTTTTCTAATCCGCGCCTTCCACTTATTTTCTTTCATCATCTATATAAAATATATAGCTGCGAGTATTATTTTATCACAGCATATATGATAAAAGCAAGTTATTTTTTATTAATTATTCTTTTGTAAATTGTGTCAATTCTAATTCAACGTTAGTTTCTTGACCAAATAAATCAATTGCGACGGTAGCACTACCTTCATCTTTATTAAGATCAATAATTTTACCAGCCAACATTTTAAATGGCCCATCAATTATCTTAACTTTATCCCCAACTTCATAATTAACAACAACATTTTCACCCTTATAACCGATTTCCTTAAATATTCTTTCTACTTCTTCATCATATAATGGCACTGGTTTAGCACCCTTACCTGATGATCCTAAAAAACCAGTTACTCCAGGTGTGTTACGTACGATATACCAAGATTCATCGGACATAATCATCTCAACTAAAACATAACCTGGAAACAACTTTTTTATTTTTTCTTTTTTCTTACCATCTTTTATTTCTACTTCTTTTCTTTCTGGAACAATTACTCTAAAGATGTTTTCTTGCATATCCATAGAATTTATCCTCATATCTAGTTTTTCTTTTACTTTAGCTTCATGCCCAGAATATGTGTTTACAACATACCATTTTTTTTCTTCCATATTAACCAATTAACTCCTTTACATAAGATAATAATGCAATTATTAAATCCGTCCCAACAAAAAATAAACAGATAAATAACATAAATACTAAAGTCGCGATTGAATATTTAAGTAAGCTTTTCTTTGATGTCCATATTACTTTTTTTGATTCTTTTTTTACATCTATAAAAAAATCTTTTAAAAAAGTTAGTTTTCCTTTTTTGTTTTTTCTTTCTTTAGCCATATAATCTCCTATTAATCCAAAATAAAAACACTTTTTAAGTGCTAACTAACTAGATATTAGCACAAATAATATAAATAGTCAATTTATTTCGTTTAAAATTTTTTTTAATTTTAATCTTATTCTTTCTAAAGCCCCAGAAATTGATTTTTGGGTCTTTTGTAAAGTTTGGGCTATTTCCTCATAACTAAAATTATTTATTCTAAGATCATATACCATTCTTTCAAAATCCGTTAACTCCTCATTTAATCTCTTATTAAAAAACTCATTGTCTTCCTTACTAACTAGCAAATCCTCTAAACCACCTACATTGTCAGATAACACGTTATCCAACCCTCTTTGATCCTCTTCGTTTCTCTTATAATCTAACGAATATGATTCATTTAAAACACTATGTTTTTTTCTATTGGCGTTTTTTACCGCTGTTATTATTTTTCTATTAATACATAAAAATGCAAAAGTAGAAAATTTTATATCTTTTTGTTCTTTAAAATTTTCTATAGCATTTAAAAGTCCAATTAGTCCTTCTTGGTATAAATCATTATAATCAAGGCCTTTACCCTCCACAAAAGCACAATTTTTCTTAGCGTAATAAGATATTACGGGTTCATATTTTTTACAAATAATTTCGTTTGCCTCTTCATTATTATCAGATATCAAATATAAAAGTTCGGCATCATCCCCATAATCATTATATTCTTTTCTTTCTGACATTTAAACACCTTGCTTTCTTTTTCTTACTACTTCATATATCATTATACCCGCTGCAACAGACGCATTTAAACTATTTACTTTCCCATACATTGGAATATTAGCAATAAAATCACAGTTTTGTTTTACTAAATTGCTCATCCCAAAACCCTCATTACCTATTACTATTGCAATGGGTAAATTATAATCTATGCTATCATATAAAACACTATTATCCATATCCGTTCCTACTATCCATACTCCATGCTGTTTCAATTTCTTTATGATGTTTATAAGGTTTGTTACTTCTACTATCTTTACGTTATCTAAAGCTCCTACACTCGTTTTCATAACCGTCCCATTGACCGGAACACATCTGTTTTTAGGAATTATTATGTAATCTACTCCAGCGGCTTCTGCCGTTCTTATTATAGCACCAAAATTATGAGGATCTTCTAAATGATCCAGTATGATTATGAAAGGATTAGAAGGTAAATTATTAAACATATATTTTTCATCATAATACTCAAAATCCGGAATCTCAAGAATAACTCCTTGATGATTTCCCTTTTCTAATTTATCCATATCATTTTTATTTAAATAAGTAACATTAATTTTCTTTTTTAATAACGCATCATTTATTTGATCATCCTTTAAATTATTTGATAAATATACTTTTTTTATTTTACTATTGTTGCTTAAAAGTTGTTTTGCCACGTTTTTTCCATATACATACATATAATCACCTTAATATCTCTTTCATTATTTCATCTATTCTTGTTTCATTATTATTAATAAAAAGCATTCCAAACAAAGCTTCTAATGCAGTCGCTTTTTTATATGTTTTTATACTAGTGCTTTTAGGTTTTGAATGTGGTCTATAATTTCTAGCCCTCTTAACTAAATGTAGTTCTTTTTCAGTAAGTATGTTTTTCTTTATCAAATCATCCAAAATATCAGCTTGACTAGAAGCACTAACAAAGTTTATGGATTCTTTTTGTAAAATGTTTACCTTATTAATTTTTTTTGAAATCAAATACTTTCTTATTTTTAATTCGTATACCGCATCGCCAATATATGCTAAAACCCCTGAATTTATTTTTTCAATATCCATTTTTTTCACATCCAATAGTATTAAACCATATTAAAATATAAAAAACAAGGACGTAAATCCCTGTTAATCTATTTTTAAAATTTTTTCTCCGGTTTTTGAATATAAATATTTTTCTCTCGCATATTTAGCGGCATATTCTGGGTTTTTAAGTTTTTCGACATCATCACTTAAGGTTGTTTGTTCTTCTTTTAGCTCCTCAAGTTTTTTACTAAGATTTGCTTTTTCTATTTTTTTAGCACCTATTTTCATGATGTTATTAACTGATGATATAACTGCTAAACCAATTATAAAAAAACATAATATTGACGTTAACACTACTCTTCGACGTTCTTTACTAGTTAATCTTCTTTTCATTTATATCATCCCCATGACAGTTATATTATACAATGAAAAACATGAAAATTTCAACTTTTTTTGTCAGAATAGTAAAAGAGTTTACAAAAGAAATTTCCTAATAAAAAAAACAATCCAACGTAAAATGATATTATTCCTCCGTTTATTTTATACAATAAAAAATAAAATAAAATCACATGGAATATCATAAATAATAATTCCATTAAAAACCTAGAAAGTGTTTTTTTTACTTTAATGCACTTTATTAACTTAACCGTAGAAAGAAAAAACATACCATAAGCAAAAGAGTAAAAAATAACTCTAAATTGTTCTTCTAAGCTCATCATTTGAATAACCTAGAAATAACAGAATTTTCTTTTTTTGACTTAGGGGTATCAAAATAAGATAAAGCATCAATTACACCCTTAATAGCAATGGTTCCTTCATACGTATCAAGTTTTATTATTTCAAGACCCTTTCCTTTAATACCAAGTGTACCTAATTCAGTTTCAAGTAAAAATTCATCATTATCAAAACTATCTATTTTCGTAACACCATTTATTTGAATGTTCTGTCTTTCAGTAATGCTTATATTATGAGATGTCAAACCTAATTTATCAGTATCCTTATTCATAACTCCTCCTGATAAATTATATTATAATAAAAAAAAGAATATACTAATTTTCTTTGTTATACTCTTCTAAAATTGCTTTTTCTATCTTTTCTCTTAACTCCTTATTAATTGGATATACATAATCTATATATTTATCTTCTCCAACTTTTCTGTTAGGCATTGCCGCAAACATTCTTTCGTTTCCTTGAATTATACGAATACCGTTAACTTTTAAAACACCATCCAATTCTATTATAGCATATCCTTTAACCCTTGAATTTTCCTTTTCTTCTTTTGATACCGTTACCTTTGTTACTTCCATCTTCATCACTCCTTCGAAACTATATATTAATTTTACCATAATTATAATAAAAATAGCAAATTAATTGCTATTTTTTTAATATCTTTCTTAAAATTACAAATATTATTAATAATAAAATAAGTCCTGATATTATAATTGCGTAATTAGCAACTTTTCTTCCAGTTATTATAGTAACTATTAATTCCGCTGAATCATAGCTTCCTTCTAATCTTACTTTTTGATTTACTAACTTAACTTGATAATAATCAGTAACTGGTTTCCCATCTGATCCAAATATTCCTTTATCACTTATTGTAAACGTTGCATTAGAATCCTTATCCTTAATTGCATCATATCCCTCAGGAGCTTCTTTTTCAACGAATCTATATTCTCCAGGAGGTAAATTTCTTACGTTTATAGTACCATTAGTTGTTTCTAAAATATATGTTGCACCATCTGTTTGATCGTTTAAAGACTCAACGTATGAATAATATACTCCAGCATCATGCTTAAGAAGCATATCCTTATATATTCCATTTACCTTAATTTGCAAAGCATACTTACCACCATCAAGTAGTTGACCATTTTCAGTTATTTTATTAAATATAACTCCTGATACACCATTATATACTGCGGTTGCGGTGGAACTTTCTCCTTTTGTTACGCATATTTTTTGTGATGGATTTGCAGGTAATGTATATCCGTTTGGAGCCTTAGTCTCGGTAAGTTCATAACATCCGGATTTTATACCTTCAATATCAAACTTTCCAGTACATGTTTTTATCTCATTAGTTGCATTAGCTTCACTGCATGATTCAGCAACTCTATATTTTCCAGCAGAAATTTCTACAACACAAATATCTTTATTTTCCTTTTTTAAAGTAAATACCGGTCCAGAGTAATTACCAGTACAACTATTATCGGAATAATCTGGTATTTCTATTACGTTACCATTAGCATCAATTGTTCTTTTGGATAAATTAAGATGCATAAAGTTATTTACAAAAACTTCTGATGCAGTTGCGTAGCTGTTTGATCCGGTTCTATTTTCTCCTTTAACCGTAACGTTTACAACCTTCTTATTAGTTATGTATCCATCAGGGGTATCTGCTTCTTGAATATAATATTTACCGATTTTGTTAATACCGGTTAGATAAGCCCAACCGTTTTGATCAGTAGCTGTTGTAGTTCCGATTTTTGTTTTTAATGAAGCGTCACTATATACATTAAATTTAACACCACTCATCGGTTTTTGATACTCATCTTTTTTCTGAACCCTTAGCTGATAAGTAGGTTTTTCTCCTGTATAAACATACATATAAGAGGTTAATTTAGATGACCCTTGCATTAAAGTTTGGAATGTACTTCTGTAATAGAAATAATCTGGATCATCATTTAAATTATAACCATTATCTTTTAGTGCATAATTAAGCGTTACTCTTTTAGCTTCTGATTGAGATGCTATTTCGTTTTTTGTTGAAATGGTTATACTTGTATCTGTTTTAGTAATAGTTAAACCTTCAACCGATGGAATTTTATAATATTTCAACAACTTAGAATCAAGTCCATTATGAGTAAATATTCTTGAAAACGTTTGGGTTTCATCATCATAATTAGTTAGCTTAAGGGGACTTGCCTTAGCTTTAGAATCTAATTGATTTGAAAATGATGGAACAACATTAAATCTTGCTGCACATCTTAGCGTTGCTTGATATTTTTTACATAAACTACTGGTATCTTTATTTACGCCATTTGGGCACAATACTCCACTAATTGGATTTTTACCGGTTTTTGACTGAAAGGTTTTGCCGTCTGACATATATGGTGTATAGTTTCCCGATAATATGTTTTTTTCATTAATGTTATATCTTTCCTCTGCCATTATCTCCCAAATAATAGCTTGGGTAGCAGCAAGACTAGATTTGTTCTCTTCCCAACAAGATAATACCTTTTTTAAATCTTCTTGATGAGCAAACCCAGCTTTCCATTTACTATCTAATTCATCTTTAGCAGTATCATAATCATTGGTTCTTTGATAACCACTTGAGGCATGTGTTTTTGTTGGTTCTATACAAAACAGCCTTTGACTACCTTGTTGACAAGGTCCTCCTTGACAGAATTGGTTCATATTAGTTATATCTCTTTCGTGATATGATCCATTATTCTCATATTTATTAGTGTAATATGGAGTATGACTGCAATTTTCGCATACTCCATCACCAACTATGTCATATGCTGATAAAGTTGTTAACGGAAAGAAAAACAAACAAAAGGTGATAATTAAATTTATAATTTTATTTTTACTTTTCATCACTTATACCTCCTAATATTTGTAATTCATCAACGGATGCAAAGTTTATAAAAGATCCGGCTTCTTTTCTTGTTATATCAAACGCAATGGTTAAATATTTCTTTTCACCTTCATTTATTATTGTGTTTGCCAAAGTTCTATTTATCAAAGTGCCATCTTCTAATAACTCCCAACCATTATTCTCAGAGTATTTTGAATTAAAGTTCATTCCGTCAGGTACTATATCTGTTATTAAAGTTACATATCCAGGATAGTATTTAACATTTTCTACTTCTATTGTATAAACAACTTTTATATGTAAGTTATTAACGTCTTTTACATCTAATTTAGCAAGTTTCGTATTTCCATAATTTTTAGTAGTTACTACACCTAAAGCATTAGTTACATCCACCTTATTAATATACTTATTAACTCTTATACCAAAGATTTTTCTTAATGATAAACCTAAGTTAATGTTTCTTACTATTCTGGTTTCATTACCAATACTTATCATATCTGTTTTAACAATACTCATTGGTTCTGTGTCTTCTGCTACAACATCATCCGTATTTTCTCTTTCTTCATATAAATCTTGCTGCTCGCTAGTTATTGGAACAGGCTTAAATACTGATAATCTTGTTTTATCATAAAAATCTTCAGAAGGATTTCCGGTTACTCCATATTTATCCGTATTAAAATCTGCCACAACATAGTAATCACCAGTTAAAATACCGGAAAAAGTATACTCACCTTTTTCATCAGGAGTAGTCGTTTGAATTAGCTCATCTAATGAATTATATAACTTTAATGTAACGTTTGAAATTTTCTTTTCGGTGTCATCCATTATTCCATCTACATTAAAATCCTCCCAAACAACACCAGTTATTTTTTTGCTTATAACTTCAACATCAACATCCTCAAAGCTTATATAATCTGAGTTTTTATATTTTAAATATGATTTAAACGTATATACATCATCAGGTTGGTTTCCTATCGTATATACTTTGATTTTTGTTTCTAAGTTTGAATTTGCATCTATTTTATCATAATCAATTTTAAATGCTCCAAAATCAGAATACCTATTATTAGCATTCTTATAATTAGAACATGGTTCCCATAACGTATCTAATTGATTTAAAAGATCTGATTTAGTAACATAGCTTGCATATTCTTTTGGTATGCACATTGCTTTTTCTGGTAAGCCTTCTATTTCATATGTTCCATTAAAAGATGATAATTTTTCAGTATCAATGTATGGAAGAACGGTATAAACGCTTAAATCATCAACCTGTTCTTGTAAATTATTATGTAATTTTGTTGTAAAATCAAAGCTATCATCTTTATCAATGTTAGAAATGAATTTTCCATCTTCATCATAAATATATTGACCATAAGATATTTTTTCAATGTTTACAATACTAATATTTTTATTTTTCACTTTGTATTTATCGATACTTGAAACATCATTAGTAATAGCAAAATTACTGTTACTAACATCTCCTGTTGATACTTTTATTTCAAAGTTTCCAGTAATGGCTGAAACATCAACGTTAAAATCAAAGTATATTGGTTCAATCCAACTATTTGGTTCTACTGATTGATAATTATAAGTTAGGATAGTTTTTCCGTTTTTATAAGAAATTTGAGGTTCTAAAACATAATTTTTATTATAAACGTAATTAACTCCTGAAGGTAACTCAAACACGATTGGTACACTACTAACCCTATTGTAACCAAAAATATTTGAGTTTATATTCATCGCAGGAGAAGTTAAATCAGTAGTTGCATATATTGTGTAGTTTTGATTTTTAGAAGCGTCAAGAATTACATCTTTATTGGTATTGTAATCATCGTTTCTACCAATTCCAACCGTTGTTCTTACTTTATATGGAGTAATATAAGCATATGGCGTATCCTTATCAGAACCGATAGTATAATTTTCTTTGTTTACGTTCCAAGAAAATGTCGAACTACCATTAAATTTTAAATCATTTAAATTTTTTGCAACATCGCTAGTACCACTAAATGTTTTTACTTTATATTTGGTCATTAGTCTAATTATTGTACCTGGCCTAATTGTAAATGATGATGATTCGTTAGTCTTAATTTTTATAATTATATAACTAACAACTTCTTTATCAGCATCAAAAGTTTCTTTTGTGATTTCCTCATTGTTAGAATCATAATATTTTATTTCGTAACCAGGAATAACATTAAGATTTTGCCCATTATAAGTTATTTCATATCCAAAATAGGAAGAGCCATCTTCCGTTATAGAAGAAGTATATGAAATAGGAATCAAGTTTCCGTTTACCGGTATTTTAGCAGTTAATTCATTAATGTTTTCGTCAGCATCATAACCATATTCAAAAGTGGATGTAAGAAGAACTTCTTCTCCCATCGATGCTGTGTAATAATCACCTGTTAATTGGTCTTTATTATCACTTTTAACTTCTACATATTCTGAATTTTCTATTACATACAATCTATTAGTTACGTTACTTGTATCTTCACCGCTAGCAAATACTTTGTTTTCCACTTTATTAGAACTTTCTTCGCTTCCTAAAATAGCTTTTAAATTAACATCAAATTCTTCGGTTAAAGATTCAGCTCTAGTTGATTTTGCAGTAACATAATAAGATCCTATAGCATAAAAATTATCTTCTATACGATTAGTAGTAAAATTAGGAGATATTCCCGAAATTGATAATTTATATTGAAAAGGGATAATATTTATTTTTTTTGTTATTTCCGTGATATAACCTTTTGTTTTTTCATTATTAACTACATAAGTAAATGTATTTTTAGATGCATTTTCCTTTACAGAACAATTATTATCTTTACTACACTCTTTTTCTGTGTCTGATATTATTACTTTATGGTCATTAAGACTTTCTCCAGAGTACATGTTTGCTGTTTTTACAGAAACTTTTTCTGATGTTGTTGATGGAAGTTCATCGGTAACTATTATCGTTCTTGTCAATACTTCTGGTTCACCAATACTAGGTTCATTTTCCTCAGGATTAACAGTATAAGTTTGAATATATGAACCTATGGTATTAGTTATATTTTCTTTTGTTAAACCATCACTTTCTCCATCATTCTTATTTGAATAAGTAATTTCATATTTACTACTATCTATTTTGGTTGCAGTATTACCATTACGTTTGTAAATTCCCTGTTCTTTTAAAGTATCTCCTTTTTTTATATATATTGTTTTTTCGCCTTCTAAGGAGTAAGTATTATTTGATGGTTCTACAATTTTAACGTTTTTTACCATGGTTGTCTTAGATCCATTATCACCATCTACAGTGTAATTTATTGTATAAATTCCAATATCATTTAAAGGTATTTCACTTACAGGATCTTCCGAACCATCCTTAAATATAGTTTCAGTATAACTATTTGCATTAGATCCATTTACCAAGATTTTAGAATTATCATCGTATTTTTCATTTGAAGAATCCGGATATTTTTCTATTTCAACAATATTAGGACCAGTTAAAGTAACAACGGGTGCGACTAATTCAGTATTATCAATGCCTTGAGTTGCGTCTTTTGAATCTATTTTAACAAGACCGCTAATTTTTCCAGACGTAGATGTTAAATCAGGCATTTGACCATTTGCAAAAAAGTGTCTTGAGTTATCATTTATTCCATAATAATTACCATCATGATCATTATTATTAAACTTTGTAGTATTATCTGTGTATAAAGTTATGGACTCTTTTGAGATGCCTTGAGTTGCAAGCAAAGTTATATCTACGGAGGAATTTAAATGTGTGTTTTTCAAAGATTCCGAATCTACTCCTAAAACAATTCCAAACATTACGTCTCTTGCGTTATTAACCCTTCTTGCAACACCTGGTATTACCATTGGTTTTAAAGCTTTTTCTTTATCATATGAAGTCTTTATCTTAACAAAGGTATCAGAATCAGGTACGTTTACGTAACTACCATTTGATCCGCCTTTTATTTTTATAGTTGGCTTTATTTCAACGTTTTTTTCCGCGTTTAATACTTGCAAAGTAAAGGTTTGCGTGTGGGAAGAACAAACGTTTACTCTTGGAATCGTTATTTTTAAAGTTGAATTGCCGTCTTGATTCTTAATACTTGATATGGTAGTTTCATCGCTTCCTATCCATTTAATGTTATTGTTAATAGGAATGGTTGCTTCTATAACAACCTCATCTACTTTATAACTCGATTTATCTTCAAGGGTATTACACTTTTGATCTCCTTCTCCTAGTGAATAACCAAGTGCGTATATTACATTACTAAAATTAGGAGCAATGGTTTTATCTTCAGTTTCTGACTCAGTTGTTACCGAAACAATTCCACGATTATCCCCACTAACAGAAACGGAAGTACTACTTATTTCGGTATCAGTGGCTCTTACAACTAAAGCAATAACAGCCGACAACAAAAACACTCCAACAATTGCTGAAATGTATTTATGTTCCTTTATAAAGTTTAAAACTCTTATTCTTGTAATTATAAACCAATCTTTAAACTTAGTAATTGTTGATGGCTTCATGGTAGAATTCCTCCATTCTAGTATATACATCTTAATTTAATCATAAAAAGACATAAAAATCAACAATCACAGCAAAAAAAGTTCATTTATAATGAACTTATTATAACACTTTTTATTAGTAAATCTGAGTATCCAAAACTTTTTACATCAGTTTTAGTTTTAAAGGTCCATATGTTTTTATAAGTATGTAAAATGACTCCTTCGTATGCCTCACTTTTATTTCTTCCTATATCTACCAATATTTTTATTTTTTTACCCCTTAGTTGTTCTACTTTCTTTTTTATTTCTTCAAGCATAATTTATCTACCTTACCTAGGATACCCCATAGTCATTACTCCTCTTGTACTTACCCCTCCAATACCATCCTTACCATTACTTGTTTTTTCTAGTAATTCAAGTAAATTAACGTTTTTATTTTTATCACATAAACTAAGAGATAATGCAATGATTGCTGGATCAAGAGCATGAATGTTTATTTTTTTAGGACTTGAGGCAAAGTTTGCTCCAGATTTAATTAGTTTATCATACTCAGATTGACAAGCTCCCGCAATAATTATTAATTTATCATAATCTTTTTGGTATTTTCGACACACTTTTACAGCGTCAACAAAATATTTTGAGTTTTGTTTTATTAAAGAATCATGCCCAGTAATAACGACAATATCTGGATTTATATCCTCTAAATATTTTTCAATATTTAAAGCCATTTGATTCTCCGGAGAATATACACCAAAGGCTAAAACGTTAGCCTTTTTATAAAATTCAAGACATCTATTTAAATATTCTCTGTCCCCATCAACATGAAGAATCTTACCTGGAATATAAAAATAATCGCTCCTTTCGAAGTTTCTTATTTTTTCTAATTTTTCATAAAATTCTCTGTCACTGCTATTTTCTTTAGTAGTTACAAGAATCAAATCATTTATATTGCTATCTGCGCATAATCTTACGTTTACCCCCTTTAAATAAGCTACTTCGTCCACTATCTTTTCTATCTTAAATATTACATCATTACCATGCGATATCCTGGTTACTGAATCTCCTACTTTAAACATCATCATCACCAAAATAAGTATATGTTAAAAAAACCTAAACATGATTGTTTAGGTTAAGAAATTAGAAATTTCAGCAAATTCTTCTATTGTTATCGTTTCCGCACGATTATTTATGTTTTTATTATGTTTATTTAACACTTCATTAATTTTATCTAAATTATAGTCTTTTAAATTGTTTTTTAAAGTTTTTCTTTTTTTATCAAAAGAATCTTTCACTAATTTAAAAAACAAACTTTCATTTAATATTTTTATTTTTTTAATTTTCTTTGTAAAAATTACTACTGCCGAATCAACGTTAGGTTTTGGATAAAAGGCGTTTCTTGATACGGTAAAAGCTTTTTTTATATCAAAATAATAATTCAAAAATATAGTTAATGAATTATAGGATTTAGTTCCTGGTTTTGCAGAAAAACGATTAGCAACTTCATTTTGAACCATAACTATTATTTTATCAACGTCTATTTTTTCATTGATAAATTTCGTGATAATTGGTGTTGTTATATAATACGGAAGATTTGCAACTACCATAACATGCTTAAAACTATATTTTTTTATATCTTTTTTAATATCCCTGTTTAAAAAATCATCATATATAATATCTATGTTATCATATTCAGACAATATACTTTCAAGCGGTTTCTTTAATGTTGTATCTATTTCATAACCAATAACATTTTTTGAAACAACGCTTAATTTTTTAGTCAAAGCTGCTGCACCTACACCTATTTCTATAACAAGAGTATCTTTAGTTATATTTGCTAATGATACTATATTATTTAAAATGTTTTGATCTAGTAAAAAATTTTGACCAAACTTTTTTTTAAATACAAATTTATTTTCATTTAATATTTCCTTTATTTTCATAAATATACCTCATACAAAAAAACAAATAAAATAATTTTATTTGTTTTTATTTTATCATAATATTTAAATTATCGCCAATTAACTGCTACATCAATTTGAGTTGGATTTGTATTAGCAAACGATCCAGTATCACAAACTATCGCATATCCTAAAGAACTTTCTATTATTGTTCCTCTTGGACGAATTTTATAATTTGCTGCTACCATAACATAACCACCAAGCATTTTAACACCATCTTCACGAATCCAGTATGGATATTCTACTTCTGAATACCCCATATGCCTCATAGCATTTACCACACTTGTCATGTTTAAATTATAGTATGTTTCCTTACCAGATGGACCAATAACAACACCTTTTCCTTTTGATAGCTTATCTCCAGACCAACTACTCACAGGTGCAACAGCAAACTGTGATTTAGTCGTTGTTGTTGTTTCTGGAACGGTTGTTTCTCCTTTTGCTATCGTAGTATTTGCGACACTAGCAACATAATTACTAGGATCAAATGTTTTTTTAGATGTCGAAACTGTTATAACATCTTTACCGCTATTGGAAAATAATATCCCAGCTTTTGAAAAACCAATAAATGCTACTAAACATATAACTAATATTAGTAAAGCACTTTTAATTTTTCTATTAAAATGTTTCACTTTGTTCACCTCATACCCATTTTCTGAGTTCGTACCTAATAATAACATATATACTATTATAAGTCAAATTTTGATCTTACGTTAGTGCCCGTTTGCTTTATTACATCAGCATTTGTTATACCCTTTAATTTAGCAATTTCACTTACTATAAAAGGAAGTTTATCCGGGTTATTTTTCTTACCTCGATATGGTTCTGGAGTAAGATATGGACTATCTGTTTCTAAAGAAATAGCCCTTAAAGGAATATTTTTTACAACGTCTTTTATTTTTTTAGCATTTTTAAACGTTACCACACCACCAATACCTATTAAAAAGCCAAGTTTAATAAATCTATTAGCAGTTTCCACGCTTCCTGAAAAACAATGCATTATCCCTGTTACATTATATTCTTTTAGATAACTATATATGTCGTCAGTTGCCTCTCTGTTATGAACTATTACTGGTAATTTTCTATTTTTAGCTATTTTAAGCATACTTTTTAATATTTTTATTTGCAAATCTTTATTTTCTTTCGTCCAATAATAATCCAATCCTATTTCTCCTATTGCAACCACCTTTTTACTTAATGATAAGTTAGATATTGTACTTATATCAACATCACTTATTGTATCGACGTTTTCTGGGCCGATTCCCACGGCAGCATAAACTTCTTTATATTTTTTTGATAATTCAACAGCTTCTTTACTGCTTTCAACATCAAATCCGTTTATAATAAGCTTTTTAACTCCACCTTGAATAGCTTTTTCTATTTCTTTTTCAACGTTATCGTAACAAGATGATAGCAAATGACAATGTGCATCTATTAACATTTATATCACCAAAAAAATTATATCATATTAATGATATAATTTCACTGTTATAAACTTAAAAAATAATATACATACTAAAACAAAATAAATAACATCAATAATAGTATGACTTTCAAAATACATTAATATTGAAAAAGTTAATAATATTAAGAAAAATATCAATTTGCCTATAAAATCCTTGGTATTTTTTATTAACTTATTACGGTGCATCAAAAGATCTTCCTTTCCCTTTATATTTATAACAGATACTACTTGATACAACGTTTAAAATATAACATATTTAAAAAAGCTAGTAAACAACAAAGACAATTAATTTCAAAATTAGACAAAAATTTTACACCATACTAAATATTTTCAAAATATTTTTCAAAAAATGATGTTGTGAATTTTATTAATTCATCATAATTAGCATGATTGTTACTATTATAACTTATTATTAATAATCCAGATAAATCTCCATTAGGTCTTAAAGAATAAATATGGGAATTATCAATTTTTTTATCATCTGTTAAATTTACTAGGTTGATGTCACTAAGGTTAACATTATTAGTGATTAAATTTTCTAATTTTGACGATAGTTTTTCTCCAATTATTTTTTCTTCACTTGAAAATGCTATATCACTTAATGTTGTAATATAAATTTCTGCAGATAATTTATTTGCTAAAACTTCAACATAATATTGTAAAAATTCTTGGTTTTTATCTATAATTGAATGTTTCTTTAAATTAATTGTTTCATCTTCTAAAAAAATTTCTAATAATTCTCCAGTTTTTAAATGCATGTTTTTTCTTATTTCTTTTGGTATTACTATCCTTCCTAATTCATCTATTCTTCTAGTTATTCCCGTCGTTTTCATACAATTCTTCCCTTCTTTTTTAGAATGTATAAAATTGTATTTTTTATTCAAATACATCAATCATTTTTATTAAATAATACAGAAAATGTTTATCTAGGTTTTTAAAAGGAAGAGTGATCTTAAAAATATCATTAATGAACTTAACATCGAAATCTTTATTTATTTCAAATAGGGATGACAAAAGTTCTGCACCATTTTGTTTCCTTGATGCTTTCTTATTAAAAAACATTGTTATGTAATCTTTGGTTTGCTCAACTTTAAATACACCTTTTTTCTTGGCCTTCTGCTCAAATAATTCTTCTAGCATATAAATAATTATCTCTTCATCAAGAATTCCAAAACGATCGGTCAATTCTTTTTTTACTTTAATAAAGCTATCATAATCATTAATAGTGTTGATTTTTTTATGTATTTCTATTTTTAAATCCTCGCTGTCAGCATATTTATCACTTATGTGTGTTGCAACCTGTATAAATGGCTTTTCCTCTAGTGTTTCACTTTCTTCATCTTCTTTAACGTTATCCTTTAAACGTTTTATTTCTTCATTTAATATTTTTAAATACATATCATAACCTACGGTATCAATAAATCCAGATTGTTCTGATCCAAGAATATCACCAGCTCCACGTATTGCTAAATCGCGAACAGCTAAAGCATAACCACTACCTAATTCAGTAAATTCTTTTATAGCATCTAATCTTTTTACTGCGATATCATTTAGTTCTTTAGTTTTATTATACATTAAGTACGCATATGCGATGTTTTTTCCCCTTCCTATTCTACCACGTATTTGATATAACTGACTAAGCCCAAAATGATCAGCATCAAGAACAATTAACGTATTAGCATTTTCTATGTCAATTCCGGTTTCAATTATTGTTGTACAAATTAGAACATCAAACTCTTTATTAATAAAGTTTTCCATCGTCATCTCTATTTGATTTTTATTCATTTGACCATGAATATAAGTTACCTTAGCTTCTGGTACTAATCGTTTTACCCTAACAACTTCTTCTTCTATTTTTAATACGTTATTATAAAGGAAAAAAACTTGTCCGTCACGCGATAATTCTTTATAAATTGCATCCTTTATAACTTGTTCATTTTCTCTTAAAACATATGTCTGGATTGGAAATCTATAAGCTGGAGGAGTTTCTATTAATGAAAGACCTCTTACTTTGGAAAGCGACATTTGAAGAGTTCTAGGAATTGGTGTTGCAGATAACGTAAGTACATCTATACTATTTTTATATTCTTTTATTTTTTCTTTATGAGTTACTCCAAAGCGTTGCTCTTCATCTATTACTAATAATCCCAAATCTTTATATTTAACGTCAGAGCTTAATAATCTATGGGTACCAATAATTAAGTCAATTTTACCATTTTCTAAATCCCTTAAAATGGTATTTTTTCTTTTTTGCGTAACAAATCTATTCAAAACTGCTATATTAACCCCAAAGTTCATGAATCTTTCTACAGCATTATCATAATGTTGTTTTGATAAAATAGTTGTAGGACATAAAAACGCTACTTGCTTTCCAGATCTTATTGCTTTAAAAATGGCTCTAAATGCTACTTCAGTTTTTCCATAACCTACATCACCACATAGCAATCTATCCATTGGGTAAGGTTTTTCCATATCTTCTTTTATTTCTTTTATTGCCCGTAATTGATCAGGGGTTTCCTCATAAACAAACTTATTTTCAAATATCATTTGTTCTTCATCATCTTTTAAAAAAGAAAAACCTAATTCTAATTTCCGTTTGGCTGATGTTTCTAATAAAGTTTTAGCTATGTCTTTTACTTTTCCTTTTATTCTTGCTTTTTGTTTAGACCAATCTGTTCCCCCTAATTTACTTAGTTTAGGAATTAGTCCTTCATTAGATGAATATTTGGTTATATATTCAATTTTTTCCACCGGAATATATAATTTATCAGAATCTTTATATTCTATGTGTAAAAAATCTTTTTTCATGTTTTTTATAGTAAGCGTTACAATTCCTAAATACTTTCCTATTCCGTGTTGCATATGTACTACATAATCACCAATTTTCAATTTATTAACATCTTTTATTTTAGAACCATATTTGAACTTGCTTTTATAATTTATTGCCTTATTTAATCGATATAATTCATTAGAAGATAAGTAAACCATATCATTTAATACAAAGCCTGTTGGTATGTTCTCTTTAATAATATTTACGGAGAATTTTGTTATATTATTTTCGTTTGTAATTATATATGGAACCTTTACTTTATTAATGAAGTCAGAAATCATATATTTATCTTCTAAACATACTAATATGGTTTTACCCTTTGAATACATATTAAGTATGTAATTATTTATTTTATTATAATCACCATTAAACTTTTCTATTTCATAAGAAACATAATTTTCCACAGCATTTTTATCTTTGCGATAATTATCCACAGATGTTATGTTAATATATTTGTTAGAAATTAAGCTATTTAAATCATACATATAATTTTCTATTTTAAATGTGTCTGTTTCTTTAAATTCAACTACTTCTTCTAATATCCTTTTATATGCTAATTTTATATTATCTAAATCAATAAAAACAGTTGTGAATGAAGTCATATAGTCAGTTAAGCTAGATACTTTATTGACAACCCTAGGAAGAAGGCTTTGCCTTTTTGGTATATTATCTACTTTTTTTTCATTTATAAACTCCGTAAACGGCATTATATTTACATTTTCTTTTTTAGATTTAGATAATTGTGTAGAAGGCTCAAATTCACGAATATTTTCTATCTCTTCATCGAAAAATTCTATTCTTACGGGATATTCAAATCCATAAGGAAATACATCTAATATATAACCTCTATTTGCATATTCTCCTGTTTTAGTTACTATGCTTTCTTTTTTATATCCAATCAATGTTAGTTTTTCGATTAGTTTATTCCTTGAAACTACAGAATTAATATTTAAATTTATATTTAAAGTTTTCCACAAATTCTTATCTGGTAAAAATCTTAAAAATCCCATTAAATTAGTTATGACAATCTTCTTGGTTTTAGTTGTGGATAATTCATTTAAAGTTTCTATTCTTTTTGCCATCAAGTCTGGTGATATTGCTAATGCTTCACTAACTATGAAATCATCCATTGGAAAAAATAATACATCATTATTGTTATTAAAGTATAGCTCTTTATATAAGTTATTAGCTTCATATAAGGTATTAGTAACAATTAAAATACTTTCATTTGTCACACTAAAAAGATTCCAAACATAAGCTGCTTGGACCTTTTTGTTTAAACCAATAACATCAACTGGAATACTTGAATCTATTATTTTATTTTTAAAAATGTTAAAAAGCATATTATCACCTATTTTCTAGTTTTTTATTTTAGTATTATACTTACTCATTAATGAATTAAAAGGTGTATGTAATGATGCTAAAGCCGCATCTGCAGCCATATCAATAACTGGTTTTAAATGCCTTTGCTCTGTTTGATTTAATTTACCTAAAACATAATCTTTTGCATCAATTTGTTTATTATTTGAAATTCCAATCTTTATTCTTTTGTATTCGTTTGTTCCTAGATTTTTTTCAATACTTTTTAAACCGTTATGTCCACCAGAAGATCCTTTTTCTTTTAATTTTATACTTCCTACTGGTAAATCTAAATCATCACTAATGATTAAAATATCTTCGGTTTTAATATCAAAATATTTAACGAATTTACTAATAGCATTTCCTGACAAATTAATATATTCTTGGGGTTTCATAAAAATAACATGTGCTAAATCCAAATAACAATCAAAGTACTCCGCACCATCACGGGATTTCCATTTGAAAATTTCTAATCTTTTTGCGATTTCATCAATTACCATAAACCCAATATTATGTCTGGTATTTTTGTATTCTTTACCGGGATTTCCTAGTCCAACAATTAATTTTATTTTCATTTTTTAACCTCCGTTAAATAAGTTATTTATATAATCTGTATAATCACCATTATCATTATGAATTACAATGCTTTCAAGAACATTTAATCCAGCATTACCATTTTTAGCACCCTCTATCAAGACTAAGTTTGATTTACCATGCTTAAATGGATAAATAAATTGAATTCTTTTAGGCTCAATATTATTGGATTTCATTGCCATGATTACGTCTATTAACCTATCAGTTCTGTGTATCATAGCTATTTTACCATTGTTTTTTAATATTTTTTTAGAACATCTAAATATATCATCCAAAGTAAGATTGATTTCATGCCTTGCTAAAGCTTTTTCTTTATTTATATTAATATTACTTTTACCATTTACTTTAAAATAAGGTGGATTACAAGTTATTAAGTCAAAAGTATCTGTTTCATATAAATTACAAAGATTCTTAACATCATTGTTAAGAATTTCTATTTGGTTTTCTAAATTATTTATTTTTATACTTTTTTTTGCTAATTGATATACTTTTTCTTGTAATTCAACTCCAACTATCTTAGAATTAGTTTTGGTACTTAGAAAAAGCGGTATAGGTGCATTACCCGTGCAAAAGTCTATTATTTTCATTTTGTTATTTGTGTTTACAAAGTTTGCTAAAAGAACCGAATCTATGGAAAAACTAAACCAGTCAGGATTTTGAACTATTTTTAAGTTATTATAATTTAGTAAATCATTAATTACTTCCATCTTTTGATACCTTTACTAATATTTCTTCGTTATCAGATATTTTTATTTTATAATTACCATTTAATACATTTAACTCACTTACTCTACCTTTTTTATCACCTAAATCAACATATTCTCCTATTTTAGGAAAATTTTTTTTATACTCAGTATAAACTTCATCTTCATATCCTAAACAACATAATAAACGTCCACAAGCACCATTTATTTTAGTAGGATTTAATGCAATACCTTGGTTTTTTGCCATGTTTATTGATACACTGTTAAAATTTGTTAAAAACTCAGTGCAACACAAAGGTCTTCCACATGGACCTAATCCTCCTATTTCTTTTGCTTTATCTCTAACCCCGATTTGTCTTAGTTCTATTCTTGTTTTGTATTTAGCCGCTAAAAGTTTAGCTAATTCTCTAAAATCAACCCTTTCATCCGCTATAAATTTAAAAATCAATTTTTTTCTATCGAAAGTATAAGACGCATCAAATAACTTCATATCTAAATTTTCGTTGATCACTAATGTTTTTGCATATTCTAATGCTTTTTGGGCATCTTTTATATTTTTTTGATTTATTTTCATATCATTCTCATTTGCCTTCCTAATAACATCTTTAAGAGGCAAAAAAACTTTTTCTTTAGACATATCTAAAACGTTAGTGACAGCTTGTCCAAATTGTAATCCACGTTCAGTTTCTACTATAACATAATCCCCGTTTTTGACATTTTCTTTGCCGGGTGAAAAATAATATATTCTGTTCGCATTTAAAAAACTAACTCCTATTACTTTTATCATCTTTTATTTCCCCTATTCCAATAATTAAATTTTCCATAAATAATAACACATTAACATTGTACTCTAATTTTGATATATTTTCTAAAATAAATGATATTTTTTTTGAAATTATATTTGTTTTTTGCTTATTTGCTAACGTTTTAACATCATTTGACTCAAAATAAACACACTTTTGACTAATTTTATAATTAAGCATATCTTTATAATACAAAAGCATAACGTTGATTGCTGAAATTAATTTTTGTTTATCATCAAATAAATCTATAAATTCATGTTTTATGTCAGCTATTGCTTTTGTAATATCTTTTTCGATTAATTTTGTAAAATCTATTATTTTATATATTGTATCTTCATCAAAAAAAGTTAACTCTTTGATAAATTCAATTCCATATTTATTTTTTAAATTATTAATTTTTATGGTTTGGCATCTAGATAAAATAGTTTTTATAACACCATCTAAATTAGTTGTAGTAAATATCGCAACTGAATTACTATCTGGCTCTTCTAAAAATTTTAAAATAGAATTTGCAGCTGAAATATTAAGTGTTTCAACATCGGTTATAATATAAACTTGATTTCTACCTTCAATGCTTTGAGTAGAAAATAAGTTTCTTAACTTCAATATTTCATCTTTTTTTATCATATAATTTATAGGTTCTATAATTTTTAATTCTTCAAAATTGTTATTGTCAATCCTCATACAAATATTACATTTTTCGCAATTTTTTTGATAATTATGAGGACAAACTAATATTTTACTAAATAGCAAGGCATACTCTTTTAATTTTTCCTTAGAATTACCATATAATATGTACGCTTGACTACTATATTTAGTATTGTTTATTTTATTTAATACTTTACTTAATATAGGTTGATTTTTTATTATAATTTCTTCCACGTAATACCACCTCATTTAATAATTAACAAGTAAAAATATTGCTAAACCAATAATTCCAGGCACATCAAATAAACTTGCTATAATTATAGTTATGATATTTATTGGTATCATAAGATTTAACGATGACAAAAACGTATTATACCCAAAAAGTAAAATCATTCCTATAATAGCTTTTTTAACAATTTTTAAAATAAATTTAAACATATTTTCACCTCTAATAGAAAATATGTTATATTTAGAAATTTATGATACTTCGCTTCTATTTTCCAAGGCAAGTTCTAATGTTAAATTATCTAAAAACTCCATATCAGCCCCAATTGGAACTCCTTGAGCAATTTGAGTTACTTTTACATCTTCATTTTCAAGTAACTTTGTTATGTATAAAGATGTAGTGTTCCCTTCAACACCCGGCCTTAAAGCTAAAATAATTTCTTTTATTTTCTCTTTTCTTATTCTCTCAATTAACTTGTTAATTGATAAATCATCTGGATTAATACCATCCATAGGTGATATTAATCCGCCTAAAACATGATATTTTGTTCTAAAAACACCTAGCTTTTCAAAAATAAATACGTTTTTTTTATTTTCAACAACACATAATATATCACTGTTTCTACTTTCATCGTTGCATATCATACATTTGTTTGTATCTGATAAACAACCACATATGGGACAAGTGGTTATTTTACTTTTCGTATTTAATATTGATTCTGAAAAAGCTTTTATTTTATCCTCATCTAAATTAAGAATTGCAAAAGCGTATCTTTCTGCTGTTTTTGCTCCTACTCCAGGCAACAATTTAAAGCAATCTATTAATTCCTGAAAATTTTGTGGATAATTCATTTTTTTACACTCCTATTATAAAAGGCTTCCTAATGCTCCTGTTTGACTTCCAAGTTTATCACTAATTTCTTTATTTATTTTATTTATACCATCATTAAAAGCTATCATTATCATGTCTTCTAAAATTTCAATATCTTCTTTATCTAAATTTGTCTCCTTTATTTTAACAGAAAGAACTTCTCTTTTACCATTTAATTTTATTTCTACTAATTCCGATTCTCCGGTAAAAGTCATATTTTCTATTTTTGTTTTCGCATCCATTAAGTTTTTTTGCATAGATTGAGCTTGTTTCATTAAAGCTTGTAAATTCATATTATATTTCCTCCATTTCTATCAATTCATTAAATTCATTAACAGAATTTTTATTATTAATATTTTTAATTTTTATCAAGATATCGCTTTCATCGATAAATTTTATATTCCCATTTTTTATTTTTTTAATATAATCAGGTCTTATTTTTTTCCAATGTTCATCGGATATATATACTATTTTATAGTTTTTATTACATATTTTTTTCAATAATTCTTTACTATTATCATATTCTTTTTCTATTCTTTTTACGGTTGATTCTAAGGGTAACGATATTATAATTCCAGCTTTTGAAGCTGCCACAGGTTTAGAGTTAGAAAGAATTCCTGCTGTTTTTTTATATTTATCATCTATTAAATAATCATTTATGTTTTTCCATAAATCACTAATAATTTCAATTTCTTTTTTTGTTGCCTCTTTTAATATATTATTTATTCTTATATCTTTCAATTTTATTATGATTTGTTCTAAATTTTCATTATTATCATTTGATGTTTCAAAATTAACATCTTTTTTTTGTATTTCACATTTATATGATGTTTCACGTGAAACATTACTTTTTGATGGTAAAAATTCTGATATTTTATCCATTAATTGTATAAGTTGAACTTCAAAAGTAAGTTCTTTTTGATAATTATTTCTTATTTTTATCAAAGTTTCACTTAAAAAATCTATTATTAAATATAATTCGTTATCATCTATTATATTAAATAAACTTGTATTCAAATCATAAGTATCATTAAACTTTATTTTCTTTTTATACAAAATGCCTAATTTAACATAACTTATTATTTTTTCACAAATGAGTGAAAAATCTTTACCCATTGATGAAAATTTTGATATTTTATCAGATAATTCTTTATAATTTTTATCTATTATGATTTTAAATAAATTTTTAATTTCAGATGCTGATATATTTCCTGATAATTCCTCTATATCTTTAAGTGTTATTTTATTATTGCAAAAAGAAGATGATTGATCTAATAAACCTATTGCGTCCCTCATTCCACCAGTAGAATTATTAATTATTTCTTCTAATGCATTTTGATCTATATCAATATTTTCTGCTTCAATTATATTGTTTAGACACTCTTTCATTTTATCATGAGATATGCTTTTAAAATCAAATTTCTGACATCTTGATATAATTGTCGTCGGTAATTTTTGTGGTTCGGTAGTAGCTAAAATAAATATTACATACGCCGGTGGTTCTTCTAACGTTTTTAATAATGCATTAAAAGCACCTATAGAAAGCATATGAACCTCATCAATAATATATACCTTATATTTTGACATTGATGGAACTAAATTAGCTTTATTCTTTATTTCTCTTATTTCATCAACACCATTATTTGAAGCTGCATCTATCTCAATTATGTCGGGATTACTATTTTCATTAAAAGATTTGCAATTAACACATTCATTACAAGCATCGCCATCAATATTATTTAAACAATTTATAGCTTTTGCAAAAAGTTTAGCGCTACTTGTTTTTCCAGTACCCCTTGGCCCAGTAAATAAGTAGGCATGACTAAGTTTATTACTTTTTATTACGTTTTTCAAAGTTTTTATAATAACATCTTGTCCATAAACTAAGTCAAAGGATTTAGGTCTATATTTTCTATATAATGTTTGATATGCCATAAAGTTCATCCTTTCTTATTTTATTATAGCATTTAAAATAATATTTTTAAACTAAAAACAATGTTTCACGTGAAACATTAAGTATATAATATCATCTTTTGCTTTTAAAAAAAGTTTGTATTAAATTTAATATTTTTTTATTAAAATCATTATCTTCTACATAAATATATTTTTTGTCATTAATTTTTATATTTTTATCTTTTTTTATTAAAAAATATATTTTACTTATTCTACTTAATTCAATTGCCGCTGCACACATAGCACACGGTTCTAATGTTACGTACATTTCACAATCGTTTAATCGCCAATTTTTAACTTTTTTTGAAGCTTTAGTGATTGCTATTATTTCAGCATGTAAAGTACAATTTTTCTTTTTTTCTACTTCATTATGTGCTAATGCTACTACTTTATTATTTTTTGCTATTACCGCTCCAACTGGTACTTCTCCTTTTTTATACGCTTTTTTTGCTTCATTTATCGCTAATTTCATAATTTTATTATTCATATTAATACCAATAACTATGTTTCACGTGAAACATTAGATACTTTCTTTAAATTATATATTTATATGATGTTTCACGTGAAACACCAATTACAAAATAAAAGCACACACGAAAAGAGGTTATTAAGGCTGCTACCTCTCGGTCCTGACCTGGTTCTAACATTTCCGTTGTGCAAAATTATTTTATTATAAATATTAAAAATAATCAAGTATTATAACTATGTTTCACGTGAAACATAGAATTATATTTTTATCAATATAAAAGAGATTATTTATTAATCTCCTTTTTCAATATTAATTTCTTCATTATTATATAAATCATTTTCCTTTTCAACGACTGATGCAGTTGATACTTTTTGTCCTTCTCTTAAATTCATCAATCTTACACCTTGAGTTACCCTACTCATTTTTGAAATTTTATCTAATGATATTCTTATTACAACCCCTTGATCAGTTATAATCATCAAATCTTTATCAGTAGTTACAGTCTTAAATGATACAATTACTCCATTTTTACTAGTGATATTTAAAGTTTTAACTCCTTTACTACCTCTATGCGTTAATCTGTATTCATTTATACTAGTACGTTTACCGTAACCCTTTTCAGTTACTACTAACACATCTTGATTTTCTTTAGCTACTTCAGCACCAACACAGAAACAACCGTTGGATAGCTCTATTCCTTTTACACCAGTAGCAGTTCTTCCCATTACCCTAACTTCATTTTCGTTAAATCTTATCATTCTACCATTATTAGATGCAATTACAATTTCATCGTTACCAGTTGTAAAATGAACGGATAATACTTCATCATTTTCTTTTAGAGTAATAGCAATTTTACCATTTTTTCTTATATTTTCAAATTCACAAACATTTGTTCGTTTAATTATTCCGTTTTTTGTTGCGGTAACTAAATATTTGTTATTTTCATCACCATTATCTAGTAAAATACTATTTACTTTTTCATCTTTTTCAATTGGTAATAAATTAATTATAGGTAATCCCTTTGATTGCCTTGAAAATTCTGGCACTTCATACCCTTTTATTCTGTATACTTTTCCTTTATTAGTAAAGAACATTACGTAATTATGAGTTGTACCTGATTTTAATATTTCAACGAAATCTTCATCATTAGTTGACATACCTTTAATTCCTACTCCGCCTTTATTTTGTAATCTATAAGTATCTGTTGTCATTCTCTTAATATATCCATTATGAGTAAGTGCTATAACTATGTCCTCTTCTGGAATTAAAGACTCATCTTCTATATAATCTACCGCTGTCATATCGATGGATGTTCTTCTTTCGTCAGCATATTTTTTCTTTATTTCTAACATCTCTTCTTTAATTATATCTAAAACTTTTTGATTTGATGCTAAAATCGCTTTTAGTTTCTCTATTTCCTTTAATAAACTACTTAATTCATTTTCTATTTTATCTCTTTCTAAGCCAGTTAACCTTCTTAAACGCATTTCAAGAATACTATTACTTTGAGTTTCTGAAAGACTAAATTTATTCATTAATTTTTCTTTTGCATCTTGATCATCTAAAGCTCCTCTTATTATTTTTACAACTTCATCAATGTTATCTAAAGCTATTTTTAATCCTTCTAATATATGAACTCTTTTTTCGTTTTCATTTAATTCATACTTTGTTCTTCGTATGATAACCTCTTTTTGATGATCAATATATTTTGAAATAATTTCTTTTAATCCAAGAGTTTTTGGTGTTCCATTATCAATTACTAAAAATATTATTCCATAATTAACTTGAAAATTAGTATGTTTATATAAATTATTTAAAACAACTTGTGGATTTGCATCTTTTTTAAGAGTTATAGTTATTTTAACACCATTTTTTAAATCCGTATGATAGTCTGAAATTCCTTCTATTATCTTATTGTGGACCAATTCTGCAACTTTGTTTTTTAATTCTAATGTATTTGTTCCATATGGAACCTCTGTTATTACTATTTGACTATGATTACCATTTTCTTCAATAAAAGCCCTACTTCTTATTGTTATACTTCCTCTTCCTGTTTCATAGGCCTTTTTTATACCAGAATTACCTAAAATTATTCCTCCCGTTGGAAAATCAGGACCTTTTATATAATTCATTAAACCATTAACATCAATGTCAGGATTATCTATGTAAGCAATACAACCATCAATTACTTCTCCTAAATTATGTGGCGGAATATTTGTAGCCATACCTACTGCAATTCCCATTGAACCATTAATTAAAACATTAGGTATTCTTGATGGTAATACAACTGGTTCAGGACTGGTCTCATCAAAGTTTGGCATCATATCAACAGTATCTTTTCTTATATCTCTTAACATTTCTAAAGATATTTTAGATAATCTTGCTTCTGTATAACGATATGCTGCTGCTCCATCACCTTCTATGTTACCAAAGTTACCATGACCATCAACCATCATGTATCTTTGATTAAAATCCTGTGCTAATCTTACCATTGCATCATATATTGATGAATCTCCATGAGGATGATAATGTCCCATTACATAACCAACTGTTGTTGCACTTTTTTTATGAGGCTTATCTGGTGTGTTTCCTTCCTCAAACATTGACCATAATATTCTTCTATGAACTGGTTTTAATCCGTCTCTTAAATCTGGTATTGCACGTGATGTAATAACACTCATTGAATAATCAAGGAAAGAATCAGAAATTTCTTTTACTATATCATTTTCTGCATGAGAATCTCTTTCGTGAAAAACTCCACTAAATTTATCTTTTTGTTCTTCTGTTTTGTTTTCTTCTTTATTTTCCATTCTAAAACCTCCTTAAATATCCAAATTTTTAACATATCGTGCATTTGTTTCAATAAATTCTCTTCTAGGCTCTACTTCTTCACCCATTAATTTACTAAACATAGCATCTGCTGTTACACAATCTTCTACCGTTATTTTTCTTAAAGTTCTTTTTTCTATATCCATTGTGGTTTCGTTTAATTCTTCTGCATCCATTTCGCCAAGACCTTTCATACGTGTAATTTCTGCTTTTTGTCTTGCATTTTCTGGTAAAGATGCTAAATAAGCTTCTTTTGCAACCTCATCAAGTACGTATTTTCTTGTTTTACCATGCGTTATTCTAAATAACGGTGGTTGTGCAGCATAAACATGTCCTGCTTCTACGATAGGTTTAAAAAATCTATAAAATAAAGTAAGTAATAATACCCTTATGTGTGAACCATCAACGTCGGCATCGGTCATTATTATTATTTTGTCATATCTTAACTTGCTTAAATCAAACTCAGCACCAATTCCCGTTCCAAAAGCAGTTATAATGGTTCTTATTTCTTCATTTCCTAAGGCTTTATCTAATCTTGCTTTTTCTACATTTAATATTTTACCTCTTAACGGAAGAATTGCTTGTGTCATAGAATCTCTTCCTTTTTTTGCACTTCCTCCTGCTGAATCTCCCTCGACTATAAAGATTTCAGATACCTTTGGATCTTTACTCTTACAATCAGATAATTTTCCAAAGAAGTTTGTTGTTGCCAAATCACTTTTACGTGTTATTTCCCTTGCTTTTTTAGCAGCGTTTCTAGCACGTGATGCTAGCATTGCCTTATTAATAATTATTTTAGCTTCCTCTGGATTTTCAAGCAAAAACTTTTCAAAACCTTCTGAAAATACTTTATCTGCAAGTTTTCTTACCTCAGAATTTCCTAATCTTCCTTTTGTTTGACCTTCAAATTGTGGATTTGGATGCTTACAAGATATAATCATTGTGATGCCTTCTTTTACGTCATCACCAGTTAAAGATTCATCTTTTTCTTTTAAAATACTTGCTTTTCTTGCATAATTATTTATAACTCTTGTTAATGCTCTTTTAACACCTTCTTCGTGTGTTCCACCATCGTGAGTGTTAATGTTATTAACAAATGAGTATATATTATCATTATAACCAGTATTATATTGTAAAGCTACTTCAAAAAATACACCATCTTCCATTCCATCTAAATGAATTATATCTTCATGAATTGGAGTTTTTCCTTGATTAATAAATTTTACATATTCAGAAATACCACCTTCGTAAATAAATGTTTCTCCAGTTGTATCTTCTTCATCTCTATCATCTCTTAAAGTTATTCTTAAACCTTTATTTAAAAATGCAAGTTCTCTTACTCTTACCTTTAACGTTTCATAATCATATATATCTGTGTCAAATATATCAGGATCTGGTTTAAATGTTACCCAAGTTCCAGTTCTGTTTTCTTCACAATCACCTATTATTTTTAATGGTTCTTTAGTATGTCCACCATTTTCAAATCTAATTTTATATATTTTACTATTTTTATAAACAGTTACCTCTACCCATTTAGATAATGCATTAACAACTGATGCACCAACGCCATGAAGTCCTCCTGATACTTTATATCCTCCGCCTCCAAATTTACCACCAGCATGTAGTACTGTATACACGGTTTCTACTGTTGATATTTTTGTTTTTGGATGAATATCAACTGGAATACCACGACCATCATCTTTTACGGTAACTGAATTATCTTTATTAATAATAATTTCAATGTTATTGCAATAACCTGCTAAAGATTCATCAATTGCGTTATCAACAATCTCCCAAACTAAATGATGTAATCCTTTTACATCCGTTGTACCAATGTACATACCAGGTCTTTTTCTTACTGCCTCTAATCCTTCTAAAACTTGTATATCGGACGCATCATAATGTTCTTTATTTTCTTTCATAATTAATCCTCCTTAGTAAAAATACCATTATTTACAATGTAAATACTAGCCTTTTCTTTTATATTTTTATTTAAATCTTTTATATCAGTAGTAGTAATAAATATTTGATCGTCTCTTTTAAAATATTTAATTATGTTATTTTTTTTAAAATCATCAAGTTCACTAAATATATCATCAAGTAAAATTATAGGTTTAGTCTTTTTTTCTTTTATAAATACTTCTATTTCAGATAATTTCAAACTTAAAATAGATAATCTTTGTTGTCCTTGTGAGCAAAATTCAGTAACGTCTAAGTTATTTAAATATAATTTGAAGTCATCTTTATGACAACCTAAAAGAGTTGTTTTTTGAAGTAACTCATTCATAAATATCGAATTATACTTATTAAGTAAAAATTCTTTTAAGTCTTCTTTTTCTAAGTATTCCTCATTTATAAAACTTTTATATTTTATATTAAGAACACCCATATCCGCAATATTATCAAAGACCTTTTGTAACTCTTTATTTATTTTATTAATAAAATCATATCTTATTTTGACTATCTCAATGTTTTTATCAATAAGTTTATTAGTTATTATATTAAAATATGTTCTATCAAACTTTGCATTGTTTTTTTGTTTTAAATATTCATTTCTTTGCTTTAAAATTTGATTATATTCTTTAAGTAATAAAACATAATCATTTCTAAATTGACTTAATTCTATATTTAAAAAACGTCTTCTTATACTTGGTGAACCTTTTACGATCTCTAAATCATCAGGACAAAACATAATAACATTAAGTCTTGATAAATAATTACTTATTTTTCTTTGCATAATGTTATCAACAGTTACTTTCTTTCCGTTTTCGTTTAGTAAAATAGATAAAGAATGAGTAGTATCATTATCACCTTTAAAAGTTCCTGATATTTTAGTATATAACTCTCCATTTTTTATTAAATTAAGTTCATTGCGTGTCCTATGCGATTTTGTTATTGCAAGAAAATATATACTTTCAAGTATGTTTGTTTTTCCTTGGGCATTATTTCCTATAAAAATATTTATGTTCTTATCAAAGTTAAAAGAAACTTTAGAAATATTTCTAAAATTATTTAAACTCAAACTCTTTAAAAACATTATTTCGTATTTTAACGCCCATTTAAACCACCTACACCTATTTTTGGTATACTACTACATACATGTTAATTATATCACAAAATGAGGCTAATTTAGCTATTATTTAATAAAAAAACATATTTTTATATGCTTTTTGAAAAATTTTCTATTCTTTTTGATAAAACAGACTCTAAACGAGTTGATCTTAGTACTTGATTATCAATTATTGAATAAGAAATATCTAATTTAATCTCTTTTCCACAAGAAAATGTTATTATAGATTCTTTCCCTTTTTCTATATAATTTAAAATATTATTAAATGATAACCAAATACAAGTATTTAACCTAGGTGATTTGGTTGGAAAAAATATTATTTTTTTACTTTCTTCTATAATGATTGGAGATTTATGGGTTATACCAGTTAAAGTTTTAGTACCATAAAACCTACCCTCATAAGAACTACCAAAAAATTTACAGCTATTATCTACTATTTTTATTGGAGAACAATTAACAATGAATTCTTCCCTTACTTCAATTACTTTACTTTTATTTTCCCCTATTGGAATTATAGCAAGTGTCTTTCTATTAATTTCATATTCATTCATATCCAAAACCTTCCTTTTTAAAATATTTGCATATATTATCCACAATATTTTTAAAAAAAATGTCACATTTTGAAATAAGTAAAATAAAAAGAAGAATTTAATCTTCTTATTTATATTAATAACTAATTATTTAACATAATTATAAATTATAAAAATTTAATTTTAATATGTCTTAATAGGTAATATTAATTGCAATAACGTTTTATCTTTATCATCTTTAATAATAATTGGTTGTACATCATTATTAAAACATAAAACAACGTTTTTACTTTCAATCGTTCTTAAAGCATCCATCATAAATTTAGATGAAAAAGCAATTTTTATATTATTATCATTATTTTTTTCAACATCCATTTTTTCTTCTACTCGTCCTATTTCTGGAGAATTAGATGATACTATTAATTCTTTTTTTTCTGTTTCAAACTTAACAATATTTTTATCTTTTTCACTAGTAAGTAATGCTGCTCTGTCTATTACATTAAAAAATTCCCCAGCATTAGCCTTTACTTCTAATTCAAATGATGATGGTATTAACCTATTAACATCTGGAAATGTTCCAGAAAGTACTCTAGTTTGAAATAACGTATTATCAAATTTAAATAATACTTTATTATTAAATACGTGCATTTGAATATCATCATCTTTTTCTTCTAATATTTTTGTTAGTTCTATCAAATTTTTACCAGGTATTACTATATTTATATCTTCTGCTACCTTATTACTTAAAATAACATATTTTTTTGCTAACCTATAAGAATCAGTAGATATACATTCTAATTTATTTTCATTTATTTTAAAATTTATTCCGGTAAGTATTGGTCGTGTTTCTTGGGTCGATACTGCAAAAGAAGTTTTATTAATTAAGTTTTTAAATTCTGTTTTCTTAATTATTATAGGTTCTTTTTTTTCTTCCATATTTAAGTTAGGAAATTCTGATGCATCCATACAATTTAAATTAAATTCTGAGTTCCCACAGGAAATAAGTACTTTTATGTTATCTAATAATTCTATATTTACTATTCTTCCTTCTAGCTTTCTAATTATTTCTAAAATATATTTACCTTGTATAACAGTACTACCTACTTTTTCTATTTCTTCTAATTTATTTTTATCAATAAAAGATTCTATACTAATATCATTATCACTTGCACTTAGGAATAATCCGTTATTTGTTAAATTAAATTTTATACCTGATAATACAGGAATTAAATTTTTACTTGATAATGCTTTACTTACTGAATTTAAACTATTAAGTAAAACATCTTTTTTAATACTAAATTTCATGTTATTTTATTTCTCCTTTTTTATTATTTATTTTTATTATTATTGTGGATAATGTGGAAAACTTTGTTTTCCTTTATAATTAAAGAAGATTATACATTTTTAATCCACATTATCAGTTGAAAATTACCCCTTTATTCCACAAGTTTATTTTATTTTATTTTTTAATGTATCAATTACTGATTTAAATTGAGGATTAGTTTTTAATTCATTGTTTATTTTATCTACTGAATGCATTACGGTAGAATGATCTCTTCCTCCAAATTGAATACCAATTTTTGGAAAAGATTCGTCCGTTAAAGTTCTGCATAAATATATAGCAACTTGTCTTGGAAAAGCAATATCAGCCTTTCTTTTTTTTGATTTTAAATCTTCCACTGTTATGTTGTAATACTCTGCTACTACTTGTTGTATTTTTTGAATATTATTTTTTATAAAAGAAGATTTAGATAAATAATCTTTTAAAGCTTCAATTGCTAAGTTAAGATTTATATCACTTGTATTAAACATCGTTGCATATGCTATAACTCTAGTTAATGCACCTTCAAGTTGTCTTACGTCAGAATCACAGTTATTTGCTATATAAGCAATAACGTCATCACTTACCTCTCCTTCCATGTTTTGACCAATTATTTTCTTCTTTAATATTTCAATACGCATCTCATATTCTGGTGGATAAATATTAACACTCAATCCCCAATTAAACCTTGTTCTCAAACGATCTTCCAACTTTTTTAAATCATCAGGTGATCTATCAGATGAAATAATAATTTGTTTATTATCATCATATAAATTATTGAAGGTGTTAAAAAATTCTTGTTGAGTTTGAGTAGCACCTCCTAAAAACTGAATATCATCAATTATTAGAACGTCTACACCCCTATATTTACTCTTAAAACTATCAATGTAACTAAAATTTGTTCCTGATTCATCTTTTTTATTTAAATTAAGAAAGTCAGAAATAAATTGCTCACTTGTTACATATAGTACTTTTTTGTTAGAATTTTCAATTATAAAGTTACCTATTGCATGCATTAAATGAGTTTTACCCAACCCACTGTTTCCATATAAGAATAAAGGATTATATGTTTTTCCAGGATTTTCCGCAACCGAAACAGCAGCCATATAAGCAAATTTATTACTATCACCTACTATGAATGAATCAAACGTATATTTTGAATTTAAGTTTGATTTTTCAGGAGTATTTAAAGGAACACCTATATTTTCCATAGGAATATTTGAATTTTCTTTTACTTCATCTTCAAATACAAATTCAAAATCAAAACTGGTATTAGTTATTTCATTAAATACATCAGATATAGTTTGATACCAAGTTTCTTGTAGACTTTTCTTTTGTAATGGAGAATCTACAAGTATTTTAGCTACGTTATTATCAAGTGATACTAATTTTGTGTTTTTAAACCATGTATCATATGATAAAGAAGATATCTTTGGTTTAATTTTCATTAGGAAATTATCCCATAGATTATCTATGTTCATAATAACCTCCTTTCCCCCTATAAAAGAGTTGTCTAAATATATTTTATCAAAAATTCTGTGGAAAAACAATGTATATGGTTAAATAAATATTTTCCACAACAGTTTTCCACAAAAAATATTATAAAATATAAGAAAATAATTAATAATCAACTTTTCCACAAAAATAGTTATTAACATAAAAAATATTAACATGTAATAGTTTTCCACAAGGTGTTAATAATTAGTTAATTTGTTATATAATATAAGAAAAATAAATGAAAATCTGTGGAAAAGTATGTTATTAATTTTTTAAAACCCAATTGTTGAAAAAATTATTGTTAAATATTAAAAAAAATATATATATTTGCTAAAATAAGATATGAATTATTTGGTATGTAGTAAAATATGAAAATATCTGTTTTTATATGATTAAAATAATTTAGAACAAGTAAAATTAAATAAGAAATAATAAATATGAAGACAAAATGATATGACATTTTTTTAAAAAAGGAGTAATTTAAACTGTGTATTAAAAAGGTTGACAATTAAAAAAATAAATCTTATAATAAGTCATGTTTAAAAAACGAAAAAATTGGAGGTGTAAATATGAAAAGACCTTTTCAACCAAATAATAATAAAAGAAAGAAAAAACATGGTTTTTTTGCTAGAAAATTAGCTGGAACTGGTATTATGAATTTAAGAAGAGCAAAAGGGCGTAAAAAGTTATCGGCATAATTCCACTTATTTGAATAAGTGGTTTTTTGTTATAAAGGTGGTTTAGATGAAGAAAATAAATATAATTAAGGAAAAAAAAGATTTTGATATAGCATTTAAATTGAAAAACCAAATAACTACAAAATATTTTTATATATACATCCACGATAATAAATTAGATAATTATCGTTTTGGTATATGTGTATCAAAAAAATTAGGGAAAGCCGTTTTTAGAAATAAACTTAAAAGAAGAATAAAAGATATTATTGATAAATCTAAGTTGCTTTTTCCAAATAAAGATTATATAATTGTATTAAAGAAAAGTGCTAACAACGCTAAGTATTTAGAATTAAAAGAGGATTTAATTGATAATTTTAAAAAATTAAATAGATAGGAGATTATAAGCTAGATGAAAAAACTAAAAAAAATAGGTAAGATAATAATAGTTTTTTTACTAGTTTTTTTACTTTCAGGTTGCACAAAACAACTAATTGTAGAAAAAACTAATAATAAGGGTAAAAAAACAAAACAAGTTATTAGATATGAAAAAGGAAGTAATGCAACTGGTCAAGCTTTAACAAAAAATATTTTGTGTAGACCAGAAGATGAAGATTTGGTTGATATATACAATAAAAATGGTGTAAAAACAGATAAATTAACAACCTGTTCAAAATTCATACCAACAATTAAGGCTGACGAGGGATTGTGGGATAACATATTTATTAAACCATTATCATGGTTAATATTGAAATTAGGTTATCTCGTAAATAACTTTGGTTTAGCAGTAATTTTAGCAGGTTTAGTTATAAGATTAATTTTATATCCTGTAACTAAAAAAAGTGCTATGCAATCAGAAAATTTAAAAAAAGCCCAACCAGAGCTTCAAAGATTAGAAAAAAAGTATGCAAATAAAATGGATGATCAACAAGCTATGATGCAAAAATCTCAAGAAATGATGTCAATATATAAAAAGTATAATATATCATTATTTTCTGGTTGTTTAATAGCTATAATACAACTTCCTTTATTCATTGCGTTTTTAGAAGCAATAAACAGAACTCCTGCTATATTTGAGGGTAAGTTTTTAGGTTTACAATTAGGAACAACTCCATGGTTTGCATTATCTAAGGGTCATTGGTTGTATATAATAATACCAATTATTGTTTTTATTGTAACATTCTTCTCATTAAAACTTAATGGAACCCAAGCAACAGATAATTCTAATCCAGCAGCAGGATCAACAAAAATGATGATGAACATGATGGTAGTAATAATAACTATAAGTTCATTTCAATTGTCAACGGCAATTGGCTTATATTGGATAACATCAAGTTTATTTACGGTTATTCAAAATTTAT
>CANRHO010000001.1 GCA_947630435.1 uncultured Bacilli bacterium | reverse complement strand
CTCAAATTCAAATAGAAGATTTTACTGCAAACATAAGATTAATTGATTGTGTGGGATATGTAATTGATGCTGCTAAAGGGTATGAAGACGAAAATGGGCCTAGGATGGTTAGAACCCCATGGTATGATGAAGAAATTCCTTTCGTTGAAGCGGCGGAAATTGGTACTGAAAAAGTAATAAGGGATCATTCAACAATAGGTATTGTTGTTACCACTGATGGTAGTTTTGGGGAGATAAAAAGAGAGGACTATGTTAGTGCTGAAAATCAAGTTATAAGCGAGTTAAAGGAAATAGGAAAACCATTTATCGTTGTCTTAAATTCAGCTCATCCTACACATCCTGATACTGAAAGAATAGCTCAAAGTTTAAAGGACGAATATAACGTACCTGTTATTCCGGTTAGCGTTGAAACGATGACGGAAAAAGAAATATATAATATTTTAAAAGAAGCATTATTTGAATTTCCGGTATTAAGTGTTAATGTAAACATACCTGATTGGATAGCATGTTTATCATATAAACATATTATAAAAAAAGAATATATAGAAAAAATAAAAGAAAGTGTAGTAGATGTTGATAAAGTAAGAGATGTTGATACAATAATAGAACACTTTAATGGCTGTGATTATATTAGTAAGGCCTATTTATCTGAGGTAAATACTGCTACTGGTGAAATAACGATTAACTTAGAAGCGCCAGATGGATTATATAACGAAGTATTAAATGAAATAATTGGAACTGAAATAGATTCTAAAGCAAAACTTATTAGTTTATTTACGGAATTAAATGAAACAAGAGAAGAATTCTCACAATTTAAAGATGCAATTAAAATGGTTAAACAAACCGGATATGGAACGTCTTTTCCTACTATTAAAGATATGAAACTTGATACTCCTGAAATAATAAAACAAGGAACAAGATACGGCGTAAAATTAAAAGCAGTTGCACCATCTATCCACATGATAAGAGTAGATGTTGAATCAACCTTTGAACCCATTATTGGTTCTGAAACACAGAGCAAAGAACTTATTGATAACCTAATGAAAGATTACGAAGCAGACCCACAAAGCGTATGGAAAAGTGAAATGTTTGGTAGAAGTTTGGATAATATTGTTCAAGAGGGCATAAGGGGTAAATTATCTTTAATGCCGGATAATATAAGACATAAATTACAAACAACCCTAACCAAAGTAGTTAATAAAGGTTCTAATAACATGATAGCTATAGTAATATAGTTATCTTTTTTATGTTTAAAAGCATTAAATAAAAAATCACACCGAGAGAGTGTGTTTTTTTGTGTTTATATTTATCTTATAATTTCATCAAATGACAATGTGGTTGTCTTTTATTTTCGTTTTTGTTTTCTTTTTATAGACTTTTTTATCATATTATCTAACTTCTTAGAGGTTCCAATATTCCCAAAGAAATCATTTAATTTTTGTTTTTGTTCATTACTTAATTCACCAATTTCTTTTTCCTCGGAATCTTTAAATGTTTTATTAACTATAGTTTCGTTATCATCGATATAATTATTTGTATTTTCTAAATTTAGTGCATTTAACTTGTCATTACCATAGTTAATTATTGTTTCACCAGTATTTAATACCTTACTGTTTAAAACCAATAGGTCTTTTTTTAAAACGTACTTAAAATGATATTTATTATCTAAATATAAGGTAAGTTCTATGGCTCTTGGGATGTTTATTTCTCCTTTACAATGATTTCTACAAAGAGGTGGTACCATTATTCTAGGAGTTACATTTTTAGAGTCATTAATTCCTAATAAGGTTTTTGAGGTGTGATTGTGTCCTACTAAGTGTAATTTTATATTTTGTATATTATTTTCTTCAAAAACAGGTGCTTTATGTGATACCATAATTTGATTGTTATTAAACATAATAACGTCATTATGTAATTTGACATATGGAGAAATAGCACATATATCATGTCTTCTTTTATTTAAAGCTATGTCCATTGAAATGTTATTCTTTGCATATAAAGAAATATCATGATCACCAGGTGTATATAAAGTGAAAATACTTTTATCAAAAGGATATTTTTTTATTAAATATTCTATTTGCTCTTCTGGAGGTATAAAACATTCTGTATTTGAAAATGTTCCATCTAAAATGTCTCCACAATTTATAATTACATGAATATCGTTTTTGCAACAATAATTGTATATTGCATATAATGTTTCTTCATCGCTTGATATGTTTCCCATATGTAAGTCAGAAATAACTAAAAATTTTACAGTTGTTTTTTCGTTATATAATTCAAATGAATTATCTGAATGATAACAGTCATCATTACCAAAAGTATAGTATAAAGTGCCATTGGTATCATATCTTCTTTTTGTTATATACCCGTTTCTTTGTATATCTGAGATTCTATTATATAATTGTTTGTAGCTTAAGTTTGCCTCTTTAGATATTTCTTCTATTGATTTTTTTTGTTTAATCATATCTATTATTTTTTTATTTGTTTCTGTCATTTTTTCATCCCTTTTTCACGGAGTTATATGCTATCATATATAATGTGAAAAGTCAAACTTTGTATTAAACATTAAATTAACGCAAAATAATAAATTGATGATAATGAAGTAGTATGTTATACTATAAATAGTTAATAATTAAAATTATAGATAAAGGTGATAGTAGTTTATGAAAAATAGGTTAGCAATTATTGTACCATGTTATAATGAAGAAGAAATATTTAGTTTTTCCTCTGGAAAACTAACAAATCTTTTAAAAGATTTAATAAAAAAAAGAAAAATTGCAAAAAATAGTTTTATATTGTTTGTAGATGATGGAAGTAAAGATAATACTTGGCAATTAATACATGAGGAAAATAAAAAAAACAAATTTGTTTATGGACTAAAATTAGCTGGTAATGTTGGTCATCAAAACGCTTTATTAGCGGGTATTACAGAATCTTTAGATTTAGTTGATATGTCTATTTCAATTGATGCTGATCTACAAGATGATATAAATGTAATCGAAGAAATGATAGATAAATATACATCCGGAATAGATATTGTTTATGGAGTTCGTAATGATAGAAAAAGTGATAGTTTCTTTAAAAGATTTACCGCACAATCATTTTATAAATTTATGAAACTAATGGGTGTTAAATCAGTTTATAATCATGCTGATTTTAGACTTATGAGTAAAAGAGCTATGAAAGATCTTTCGGAATATAAAGAAAGAAATTTATTTTTAAGAGGTATAGTACCTTTAATTGGATATAAAACAGATTGTGTATATTATGCTCGTGGCAAAAGAATTGCAGGAGAAAGTAAATATCCACTTAAAAAAATGATAAAGTTTGCTTTTGATGGTATAACCTCATTTAGTATTAAACCAATGACGATTATTTGCATGTTAGGCATAGTAATTATAGTTGTAAGCATTATTGCTATGCTATATGGTGTTTTAGGATATTTTATGGGGCGTAGCTTTGACGGTTGGAGTTCACTTTTCTGCTCGATTTGGTTTTTGGGTGGAGTTCAACTTTTATGCATTGGTATAATAGGTCAGTATGTCGGAAAGACATATATAGAAGTTAAGGAAAGACCTAGATATAACGTTGAAAAAATTATTAAAAACAAGGATAAAGATAAATAAAACGGAAGGAATTATGATGAAAAAAATTTCGAAAATTGCAAGTAATGTAATAATTGTTATTACATTACTGTTATTAATATTAATAACATATAATTCATTAATGTACACAGATATGTCAAAATACTTAAATTCTCTTGTTAAATATCCAGAATATATATATTGGGGTGTTGCCACTTTAATATTTTTATTTATTATTGTTATTTATAAAAATATAAATAAATGGGATGATAAAAAGAAGAGAATACTAAAATATGGACTAATATTATTTTTGATTGTGTCTCAAATAATTCTGTTAACAGATATACATCCTATTCAAGTTACAGATTCATTTATAACGACTAATCAGGCAAGAGCAATTGCTTTTGGTTTTGATAAAATAGTCGATTATAATTCTACATATTATTGGGAAATATACTCAAATAATAACTTTTTTACATTAATGGTAATTTTGATTACTAAATTTTTTAATTTATTTGGTTTAGCAGGTAATACAACTTATTTAACTATATGCAATATAATTTTAATTGATTTGTCTATTTTTTTCACTTATAAAGTTGCACAAAAATTAAAAGGTAATGATTTTGCTTTAAAAACTTTAGTTTTATGCGTATTAAATCCATTAAATTATTTTTATATATTTTGGACTTATACTAATACTTTTAGTTGGGTGTTTGTAATTTCTTCAATATATCTAATTTTATTAATGAAAGAATGTAATACCATTAATTTAAAATTTATGCTTTATGTAATTATATTTAGTATTATATCAGTTACTGGATTTATGCTTAGAGCTACCATGATAATACCATTAATAGCCATATTTGTAACATTTATTATTTATGTAATGTTACATAAACAAAAGGTAAGTCAGTTTATTAAAATAAACTATAAAAAATTATTAATGGCTATCACGGTGTTTTTGTTCACGTCAATTATTTGCTTTGAAGTGATAAATTATAATATTAAAAAGTTTTATCCTGATAATTCCAAAAATTTTCCAGTTACCCACTGGTTAATGATAGGAATAAAAGGTAATGGAATATTAGATGAGAATTTAAATTATTTTACTTATGGTTTTGATAGTAAAGAAGAAAAAGTAAGAGCTAATGTTGATGAAATTAAGAAAACCATAAAAGAATATGGTATTAGTGGATTAGTAAATCACTTTATAGTTAAGATTCCTGCATCATTTTCTGAAAATTATAGTTTTAGAATTACAAACCTTCAAAAAGAAAGTAAATTATATCAATTTATAAATGGAGAAAAAAGTGATTTTGTAAATATTTATTGTTATGCTTTTAGGATGTTTTTATATTTATTAGTGTTAGCATGTTTAATTGATCAATTAAGATTTAAAAAAATTGATTATAGAATATTTTTTACTATTTCAATATTAGGATTAATATTTTTCTATGCAATTTGGGAAAGTAAAACTGATTATAGTTTACCATTTATTTCTTTTATGATTATTTTAGGAGCATATATTTTAGATAAAATTTCTAATAAGAAGTTAGATGTGCAAAAGAAAAAATTAGGAAAAAATGTTGCTTTGGTATTTGTTTTGTTTACGATTATTTCCTTTGCTTTTCTTTACCAAGGTTATGTTACTAAAATTTCCACGTATCATGTTTATCAAGTAAATAATATTTATCCCCAATATAATATATATTTAGATGATTTATCTATTAATAAAAAAATAATCGAACAAGAATTTTATGCAAATGGAAAATTTAATAACATATCTTTAGCAGCTATAAAATATAACGACTCAAGCGCGAAATATGACGTTAGAGTATATACAAAAAATAAACAGGTTAAATCTTTTATAATTACTTCTAAAGACATATCAAATGATGGATTAGTCAATTTAAAATTAGATGAGCAAAATCCCGTTAAAAAGCAAAAGTACTGGATTGTTATATCTTCCATGGATGATGATAGCAATTCAATAGGTTGGGGATACAGATTATCTAGGGGAAATAGTCAATATGATGGAGATTTATTAGTTAATAATAAGAAAGTTAAAAGTGATTTAAGCATGAAAGTCTATTATGAATATAGTGGAACATATTTATCTAAGTTACAGTATATATTATTAATGTTATTTACTTTATTAATAGAAGGTATAATTATTAAAAATTTATTTCATAACAAAAATTAGATTAATGTTTTTTAATTCAGACTATAAGAATATATAGTGTGTATAACTATAAAAAGTTATATACACTTTTTATATAGTAATATAAAGACAAAAACCAAAGTAATTGAAAAAAATGTTACTTTATATTTATGTAGTCTTAAAAAAATGTTATAATTATGGAAAAGAAGGTAGAAATATGAAGAAAATAAGTATTGTTGTACCAGTTTATAATGTACAAAAATATTTGTCAAAATGTATAGATAGTTTAATAAATCAAACGTACAAAGATATTGAAATCATTTTGGTTGATGATGGAAGCCTTGATGGTTCAGGAAATATTTGTGATGCTTATGCTAAAAAGGATAAAAGAATTAAAGTGATTCATAAGAAAAATGGAGGGTTATCAGATGCTAGAAATAAGGGTATAGAAATAGCAACGGGTGAGTATATAACATTCATAGATAGTGATGATTATGTATCGTTAAAGTATTGTGAAACACTTTATAAATTAATAAAAAAACATAATGCCGATATCTCGATTGGAAATTATCATCCGTTTTATGAAAATGAAATTGTTAAAGAGAAAATAGATGATAATGAAATAGTTATGAGCTCTAAAGAAGCATTAGAATATTTATATGATAAAGATTATTGCGTAACTATGCGCGTAGCTTGGGGCAAGCTTTATAAAAAAGAATTATTTAATAAAATAAGGTATCCTAAAGGTAAGATAAATGAAGATGAATTTGTAATCCATCATTTATATGATAAAACAAATAAAGTGGTTTTTACTAAAAGTACATTATATTATTACTTTCAAAGAGATACTAGTATTATGGGGGAAAAATTTTCTATAAAAAGATTAGATGCTCTAGAAGCTTTAAAAGAAAGAATTGAATTTTTTGATAAAAAAGGCTTTAAAAAATTAAAATTTAAAGCATGTACGGATTATAATCATTTTATTAAAGTTAATTATTATAATACTAAGGATAAGAATTTAAAGAAAAAATTAAAGGAAAATCTTTTACCAGTTTCCTATTTTAAAGATTATTTTAAATTAAAAAATTATATAGGATATTACTTGTTTAAATTATGTCCGTCAATTTATAAAATGCTTATAAGTAAATAACTGTTTTGTTGCTTTGGATATGCTTGTGATGGTATAATAAATAGTAACATAAAGGAGGTTACATGACTAAAATTAGCGTAATAGTCCCGGTTTATAATGTTGAAAACTATTTATCAAAATGCTTAGATAGTTTACTTAAACAAACTTTTGATGATTTTGAAATAATTTTAATAAACGATGGTAGTACTGATAATAGTTTGAACATAATTAATCAATATAAAGATAAGAGAATAAAACTAATAAATAAAAAAAACGAAGGACAAGCTATCGCTCGTAATTTTGGAATTAAAAAAGCGAGCGGAGAATTTATTATGTTTGTCGATAGCGATGATTATGTTGATAAAGATATTTTAAAGATTTCCTATAATAACGCTATACAAGCAAATGCTGATATCGTTTGTTTTGATAGTTATTTAGTTGCTGATGGGATAATAGAAAATAATCAAATAAAAAAAATAAAAAGTGATGACGATAAAAAAAATTTTATTTTAAACCAGTCCGGTCCGTGTTTTATGTTAATTAAAACTAATATTATAAAGAATAATAATTTATTTTTTCCAAAATTAAATGCGTATGAAGATATTGCGTTAGTTCCTTCATATGGTCTTTTTGCAAAAAAAATAATTTTTATAAATGATAAACTATATTATTATGTTATACGTTCTGGTTCAACCATGAATCAAATAGAATATTCATCTAAATTAGAACAAATTTTTGATGCCATGAAGAACCTATCAAAAATATTTAAAGAAAAAAAAGTTTTTAAAAAATATTATAGTGAATTAGAATATTTATATATTGAACATTTACTACACGGTGGTGGATTAAGGTTTTTAAAATTCAAAAAACATGATCAAATAAAAAAAATAAACAAAACTATTACAAGTGAGTTCCCTAATTGGAAAAATAATTTTTACTATAAAAAACAACCATTTAAATATCGTGTTATGTGTGAATTATTATTTAAAGAAAAATTCAAATTAATCAATTTACTGAAACGGGGTGATAAAACATCATGAAAAAAGTTTTATTTGTAGTTACTGATCGTAAGATGGGTGGTGTATCAATAGTTTTAGAAGATATTTTAAATCATCTTTCTCTAACGAAATATAAAATTGATCTGCTTATTCTAAATAATGAAGGGGAAAGAATAGAAAATAAAATTGATAAAAAGATAAAAATTATATATGGAGGAGCTTTTTTCAAAGCGATTGATACACCAATTAGCTATTTTAAAAAAAAATTTGATTTGAAATTATTAATTAATAAATTAAAACTTATTTTTTTATTAAAGACGGGATTAATCAAAAACAAACTTTTTAAAGAAAGAAAAAAAATACTAAAAACTAATTACGATATTGAGATAGCTTTTAGCGATGGTTTTAGTGCTATTTTTACAGCTGTTGGGGATACTCCTAGAAAAATACATTGGTTACATGCAACATACACAGAAAATGATCCAACAAGAAGGTATCGTAATATATTTAAGAAAACGTATAATGCTTTTGAAAAAATAGTAGCTGTTTCAAAACAAACAGCTGAAGATTTTAATGCGCATTATAAAATGAAAGATAAAATATTGGTTATTCCAAACATAATAGATGATACTAAAATTAAAAAATTTGGGAAAGAAAAAATAAAACCTTCAGATAAAAAAATAAATTTTATTTCCGTAGGTAGATTAGCTAAAGAAAAGGGTTATGATAGGCTACTTAAAGTAATTGCTAAATTAAAAAGGGAAGGCTTATTTGAGGATGGTTTTATGACTATTGTCGGAGATGGTCCCGAAAGAGAAAATTTATTTAATTTAAAAAAAGAGTTAAATTTAAACTGTGTAAAATTTGTTGGTAATCAAACAAATCCCTATAAATATGTAGCTGGTTCTGATGTGTATGTTTCTTCAGCTGTTCATGAGTCTTTTGGCCTTGTTTTAGTGGAAGCTCTTATTTTACATAAACCAGTTTTAGCAACTTCTAATGAGGCTACAGAAACAATAATTGATAATATGCAAAATGGCTTGATAGTTGAAAATTCTGAAAATGGTTTATATGAAGGAATGAAGAAACTTTTAACCAATCATAATCTTATTAAAAAATTTAAAGATAAAGCATTAGATTATGATTATAGTAAAAAAAATAAAAATAGCATAAAAACTATAGAAAACATGTTAGATGATAAGATATATAAACAAGTATAAAAGGAGCAACATGATGAAAAAAATTAAAGATGAAAAAACACTTAGAAAAATTTTATTTATATTTTTAATGTTACAGCCAGTATTAGACTGTTATCTTTTATATACAGATGAAATAATAAATATATTTCATTTTTCTCCAACAACAATTATAAGAATGTTAATAATTACTTTTCTCTTTGTTATGATATTTTTTAATAAGAAAAATTTAAAAAATTTAAAAATTATTGGGATATACGGAGTTTTTTTGCTAATTTATATATTGTTTCACCATTTTATTTCAAGTGGTATTGATAATAGTGGTTTTAAAACTTTCTCTTATAGTATAGTAACCGAATTATTTTATATGATTAGGATGCTCCTTCCAATATTAGTTATTTTAATTACATATAAATTAAAACCAACCAAGGAAGAGGTTATAAAATTATTTTTATTTGTAGCAGCTATTACTTCAATTATTATTGTTGGAATGAATTTGCTTAATATTGCTTGTGCTTCTTATGGTGGCGGCTTTATTAAAGCTAACTTCTTCAATTGGTTTTTTAATAAAAAATATTTACCTTCTGATTTAGCTTCTAAAGGATGGTTTAACTCGGCTAATCAAATAAGTGGGCTTATGTTTATTTTATTTCCTATATGTATTTATTCATTATATGAAAAGATTACGAAACCTCGTATTATCATAACGTTACTTACCTTGCTTTCAATGATAATGCTTGGTACAAGAGTTGCTTCTTACGGTTGGATTTTAATAATTACTATGATGATTTTCTTATATTTATTTTATAGTTTTGTTTTTAAAACCTGTAAATTTGACTGTAAGAAATTCGGTTTAGTTTTATTAGTTTTAGTTTTTGGATTGTCTTTAATGACAAAAGCACCAATAGTAAACGTTGGGGTTACTTATTCAGATAAAGACGAAAAAGAAATGAAATCGATAAAAGCTGAAGTGAATTTAGAAGAAAAATTAAAGTATTCAGGCACTCAACCCATTTATTACATGGAGATTTATCCTTATAAAGAACATAGGAAATTTTGGGTAAATCTTGTTGAAAATGTATCGCCTGAAAAAAGAGTAGGTAATAGAAATTCAGAAAAATTAATTACTAATGATATCGCTAAAACTTATGAAACTGCTTATACAAGTTTATTTGGTTTGGGTTATAGTAGATTCATAAATACTTATTTATATTTAGAACAAGACTTTGTCATTCATTATTATACTATAGGTATACTTGGTATTATTGTTTTCCTTTGCCCATACTTTTTAATAGCTGCTTATTTTGTTTTTAAAAAAATACAAAAGAAAAAATTTATTTTATTTGATATAGTTATCTTATCAGGTTTAATCCTTCCACTTTGTATTTCATATTTTAGCGGACATATAATTGATGAACTTATTATTTCTTTATATTTAGGTTTTATAACGGGTTACTTATTATATGATAGTAGAAAGGGAAAAGAAAATGATAAAGGTTAGTGTTATAGTTCCTGTATATAATAGTGAGAATTATATAGAAAAAACTATTAAATGTTTATTAAAACAAACAATTAAAGATATAGAATTTATATTTGTTAACGACGGTTCTTCTGATAATTCTTTAAAGATATTAAAAAAATATGAGTTAAAATATAAAAATAAAATAAAAGTTATAAATCAAAAAAATAGTGGACCCGGTGGAGCTAGAAATGCTGGTATTAAGATGGCTCAAGGTGAATATATAGGTTTTTTAGATAGTGATGATACTCAAGACCCTATGATGTATGAAAAGATGTATGAAAAAGCCGTTGAGAAGGATTTTGATATGGTGGTTTGCGATGCAAGAGTAATTTATCCAAATAAAAAAATAAGCATAGACTCTGGTATTAATAAAGATACATTTTCAAAAGAAGAAATCAAAAAACATATGATTTATTCTTATGCCGTCATTTGGAATAAAATCATTAAGAGAAAAATAGTTACAAATACGCTGTTTTCTAAAAATATATGGTATGAGGATATAGAATTTCTTTTTAAACTTTTTCCAAAAATATCATCAATAGGAGTTGTAAATAAACCTTTCTGTAATTATATCCAAACAAATGGTTCTATTACTTATACATATAATAATAAATTATATGATATTATAAAGGTGCTTGATAATATTGTAGATTATTATAAAAAAAATGATTTGTATGAAGAGTATTTGCCTGAATTGGAATATTCATATGTAAGATATATTTTTGGAACATTTATTAAAAGAATGGCTAAAGCTAATGATAAAAATAAATACAAAGAGGCTGTTATCTTTGCTATTGATAGAGTCAGAAATAATTTTCCTAACTATAAAAATAATATTTATTTAAATAAAACAGGCATGAAGAATATTTATTTAAAATATTTTAATAAATTTATTTCTAAAATTATTTACATAAAAGAAAAAAATAAAATGAACTAAAGAGGTGAAACTGACCATGTTTAATAAAACTTTGAAAATATTTTATAATACTTCATTGTTAATGCTATTTACCATTGCAAATGTTTTAGTAATTACTTCAGTTTTATATTTATGTAATGTTTCTATTAGTTATTTTCACCTACCTATTTCATTTATTTTAGCGTTAATAGAATTATACTTTATATGCAAGGAAAATTATAAGAATATTTTAATTTCTGGTTTTTTGGTTTTAGTTATTTTTGTATTATCTATAACTTTATGTGGTAGAGTTTTAGATACCTCCTACGATGGTAACGCTTATCATAAAGAAGCTATTGGCTTGCTTAAAAACGGTTGGAATCCTATCTATAGTAGTGCTAAAAATTTTGGCAAAAAGATAAATTATGATGTTGGGCATACTATATGGATAGAAAATTATCCTAAGGCAACTTGGATTATTGGAGCCTCTATTTACAAGATAACAAATAATATTGAAACAGCTAAAGTATTTAATTTAATTATATTATTTATTACGTTTTTTATAATTGCTTATATAATAAACAAATATTATAAGAATAAATTATTATCTATTTTAACAGCTGTCGCTGCATGTACTTTGCCAATTATTTGGCAACAAATACTATCTTTGTATTTAGATGGTTTTCTTGGATTCATTCTTTTACTGGTAATAATTTATATGTATCTTTTAATTAAAAACGAAAATAAAGAATACTTCTTTACTATTGGTTGTTTACTAATTATAATTATTAACCTTAAATTTACGGGATTACTTTATGCTGGAATATTTTGTTTAGGTTATTATATTATTTACATAATAAAGAAAATAAAAGATAAAAAGTATAAAGACATATTACATTTTACTTTAAAATTTATATTAATTTTAATAATTAGCTTATTTATAGTTGGTAGCAATTCTTATGTTAGAAATATAGTAGTGCATCATAATCCATTGTATCCACTTATTGGCAAAGATAAAAGAGATATAATGACTGATATGCAACCCGCTTCTTTTGATAAAAAAAGTCCAATCAGCAAGAATTTCTATTCGATATTTAGTTATAGTGCCAACATCGGAAAATTTAATAATGGTGAGCCCAAATTAAAAAAACCGTTCGTTAAAACTTACTATGAGCAAATGCAAATATCAGAAGATACGCGAATAGGTGGGTTTGGAATTTACTTCAGTGGATTATTAATTATTTCGTTACTACTAATAATTATTTATTTTGCAATTTTGATAATAAAAAAAGAATATGACGATTTAATTATGCTAGGAATTCCATTTATAATTATAATTTTATTTATGTTTGTCATCGGGGAAAGTTGGTGGGCAAGATATTATCCACAAGCTTATTTTATTCCTATAATGGCTGTATTTATATTACTTAAAAACAAGAGATTCTTAGCTATTTTAGGTGTTATTTTATTAATATTATGCTTGAGTAATGTTTATTATACTACGAAAATAATGTTTCTAAATAAACTTCCAGTAAGTGGACAAAGTAGAATGAATTTAGAAAAGAATTATGGAAAAAAATTAAATATAAAATTATATAATGAACATTTTACAGGTTCATTATATAATCTAATAGATTATAAAATCGACTATAAAATAGTTAAAAAACTTAATAAAAACAAAGAATTGTATATTGAAAAAATAGAGTATGAGGTGCAAAAATGAAATACCTAAAACTGATGCGAATAAATCACTATCTAAAAAATATTTTAATATTATTTCCAGCTTTTTTTGCTGGTGTTATCTTTAATGAAAATATACTATTTAAACTTTTAATAATGTTTGTAGCTTTTTCACTTACTTCTAGTATTATTTACATTGTTAATGATATAAATGATAAAGAAAAGGATAGAAAACACCCTACAAAGAAAAATAGACCTATTGCTAGTGGATTAGTCTCTGTTAAAGAAGGAATTACTTTAGCTATATTGTTATTTTTTGTAACATTAATACTGTTATATAGTTCTAATTTATTATTTAATTATGGAACACTTTTGCTATTTTTATACTTTATTTTAAACATTGGTTACAGCTTTGGTCTTAAAAATATTCCATTATTAGATATAGTTATATTAGTTTCTGGTTTTGTTATTAGAATCTTATATGGTGGGTTTTGTTTGAACATAGTTTTGTCTAGTTGGCTTATTTTAACAGTTTTGTCAATCTCATTTTACTTAAGTTTAGGCAAAAGGCGTAATGAAATTCAAAAAAATGGCAGTAATTCAAGATATGTTTTGAGATATTATAATAAGAATTTTTTGGATAAGAATATGTATATGTTTTTAGCTTGCACTATCGTTTTTTACTCGCTTTGGACAGTTGATATAAATAATAACTTATTAGTATGGACCGTACCGATAGTCATGATTATGACTATGAGATATTCTATGAATATTGAGGAAAATAGTTATGGTGATCCTATTGAAGTAATTTTAAATGATAAAGTTTTGATTTTCTTAGGAATTATTTATGCTTTGATTTTGAGTTGTTTGATATATGTGAGGTGATTTAATTGAAAAAATTATTTGATATGAAATTATTAAAATTTATTGGTATTGTAACCACGATTACTATGTTTGTTGCACATGGTTTTTGTTATTTTAATATTTTATATTCGCATGATTCATTAAATATATTTCATGCTGGTTATTATGGTGATTCACTAGGAATCGGGCGTTTTTTAATTCCTGTTTGGACTTTTCTTAGGGGTTCTTACTATCCTCCTATCATCATTGGGGTTTTATCAACCATATTTATGATATTCACTATATATTATATTTGCAAATTATTTGAGATAAAAGATAAAATTTTAATTTTACTTATTACATTATTGACTTGTACTTGTTCAACTATTACTTTGTTAAATGCTACATATATAAATTATGCTGATATGTATATATTTTGTATACTTTTAAATGTAATATCAGTTTATTTAATTAGAAAAAATAATAAATTATCATATTTAGCAATTATAACTTTATTGATTACTTTTGCGATTTATCCAGCATATTTAAGTGTTACACTTGGTTTATATATTGGTATGTTAATAAAAGATTTAAGTAATGATAAAAATAAAAAAGAAATTTTTAAAGAAGGGATTAAATGTATGTTAATTACTATAGTCTCTTTAATAGTTTATATAATTTTAAATAAATTAATATTACGTATTCTTAATTATAATTTAAGTCATGTTACAAATAGTATCAGCAACGCTTTAAATTACAGCAATCTAGGTACATTAACTCTTGGTATAAAACAAACGTATTCAAAATATTTCGAATACTTATTTAAACCTCATACTTTTCATAAAACTTTATATTTGATTTTAAATATAGTTTTAATTGTAATTGCTATTTATAATTGTATAAAAATAATTAAAAATAAAAATTTAAAAAAACAAAATTTTTTCTTAATCTTATTGCTATGCCTAATTCTACCATTCATTTTAAATATTATCTATTTTATTACCGTAGGAGTTACCCATGAACTTATGATTTTTGGTATTAATATTACCTACGTATTTATAATTTTACTACTTAGCGATAAAACAAAGCTAAATAAAGCGGCTTATATGTTTTTAATGATTATTGCTTTTTGTAATATTGTATATTCGAATCAAGTATATGAAAAAAAGAATTTAGAATTAAAAGCTACCATTAGTACGATGAATCGTGTTATATATAAAGTTGAAAATACTGACGGATATGAAGTTGGTAAAACACCAGTTGTTATAATTGGAAGTTTAAATAATGGACCATTAGCTATAAAACAACCTGGTTTTGACTATGAGGCTGTAGGATTATTTAGTTCGTTTTCAACTACTTATCATAAAAATTATTATCGCTTTATAAAGTATTATATGGGTCATCCTATAAATATTGTTGATAAAGAAGATACTGAATCTAAAACAGCTAAAGAATTTGCTTCTAAATATGAAGTACAAAAAATGCCATTTTACCCAAATGAAGGTTCAATAAAAATGATCGATGATTATTTAATTATTAAGTTTTCAAATTAAGGGGTGAGTAAAAATGAAAAGAGATAATACTATAGATTTTCTAAGAGGTTTTGCAGCTATATGGATTATTTTAATTCATACTTGTTTTTGGAGCGGTGAAGCCTATGTACCTATATGGCTTAGATCATTGTCCTTAATTATTGATGTTCCTCTTTTTATATTTATTTCAGGAATGACTTTTAATATAAACAAAGATTTTTTCAAATCATTAAAAGGGTTAATTAAGTTTTGGCGAAAATGGTTATTGTTTTTAGTTTTATATTTTATAATAATACTGTTGGTTGATTTTAAAAACTTTGATGTGTATTCGGTAATTAAAGCAATGTTTTTTCATTTTGACAACGTAAGCGTTTTACCTGTTGTAAATGGTTCATTATGGTTTATATTTATGTATTTTCAAGTTTTAATTATTGGTAATTTACTTATATGTTTATACAATAAGTATTTTAAAACAAGGAATAATTTTAAATATGTTTTAGTTTTATTGTTTATCTTATATGGGATGAGTCTATATAAGAATAATTTCTTAATAATACAACCACATATAATTATGTATACTCTAATATATTGTTTAGGATATTATTTATACGATTTTAATTTTAAATCATTAAAACACTTTTTAACTATACTTATTACGAATGTTTTCATTACGTTTATTTTATTGCATTTTAGTAATTATGGTTTCTTAAATTTACAGGACGCGAAAAGCATCTCACACATCAGTTATCTATTTTACGCAATGAACTCAATTATTATTGCTACTTATCTTAAAGATAAAATAAAAGTTAAAGGTAAAAATATTCTATGCTTTGTTGGTGCAAATGCCTTAGTATATTATTTTTGTCAAGGTATTGGTAGTTCGTTAATTTACTATCTTTATCCTTATATAATTACATTACCAGGAATAATTAAATTGGTAATAATGTTTTGTAGTAATGTTGTAATAACAACTATTTTTGTATTTTTATTATTATTTATTGAAAAAATAATAATAAAAATAAAATTAAATTTTTTAGGGAAAATCAAATCTGTTAATTTGTAGTGAGAAAAATAAATCATGTTTATATTTTCTTTTTACTTTCTTTATAGTATTTTTATTAAAATAATATATATATAAAAACTTTATTTGTTAGGAGTTTAGTTATTATGATAAACGCTTATGATTTTGATAAAACCATTTATGATGGAGATTCTAGTATAGATTTTTATTTCTTTTGCCTTAAAAGAAATAAAAGAATTTTATTATGTTTACCAGTTCAAATATTGGTTTTTTTACTTTACATATTTAAAATAAAAAATAAAACTTATTTTAAGGAAAAAGCATTTTCTTTCTTAAAGAAAATAGATAATGTTGATCAATACGTTGATGATTTTTGGAAGGAAAATCTCTTTAAAATAAAACCTTGGTATTTAAAACAAAAAGAAAAATTTGATTTGATTATCTCAGCGTCTCCAGAATTTTTATTAAAACCATTAGAAAAAATATTAAATGTTCATGTTATTGCTACAAAAGTAGACAAACATACTGGTGAATTTAAATCTAAAAATTGTATGGGTATTGAAAAAGTAAATCGGTATAAAAAAGAATATCCTAAAAGAGAAATGAATCGTTTTTATTCTGATTCCATAAAAAACGATAGGCAGGCATTGGAATATGCAAAGGAAGCATATTTAGTTAATAAAAATAATATAAAAAAAATAAATATGAAAAATATAAAAAATGAAAAAATGCCTATTTTGATTCGAATTTTTTTACTAATTTTTACTTTTGTTTTTGCTTCTTTTATCATTGGAATTATTTTTAATAATAAAACCGTTTTAAGTGTAGCAACTACAAAAAATAACATTATTGCTTTTATATTAGTTTTCTTGTTGTTTCCACTTGTTTATTTAGGAATTAATAATATCAATAGTAATAAAAAGAAAAAATTTATTGTTTATACTATTTTAGGAATTATATTTATTATTTTACAAATTCTTGTTTTATATTTTGCCAAGAACAATCCTGGATGGGATTGGAAGGTTGTTTATGAATCGGCAAAAAATTTTGCGATTGGAAACATGGATGGAATAAATTATAATTATTTCTCCACTTTTCCCAATAACAAGTATTTATTTGTTATTGAAGCTATTTTATTTAAAATTTTAAACTATTTTCATTTATTAAAATATTCTTTGGTTGCAACTCATGTTTTGAATCTTATTGTTGTTGATATCTCAGCAATTTTAACCATATTAACAATTAAGAAATTATTTGGGAATAAAAATATCTTATGTGCGATGATTTTAATATTATTATCTTCTGCTTTTTATTTATATTTACCAGTATTTTATACTGATACTTTAGCGTTACCAATTCCCATAGCTATTTTATGTTGTTATGTCTATATTAGAGATATGAAGTATGATCGTAAAAAAATTTTTTTATCCATTTTAATAGGTATTTTAGCTGTTATTGGAATTAAAATTAAGTTTACTTGTGTTATTATGCTTATAGCTATCATAGTTGATGTTTTATTTAGATTTAAGTTTAATCAAAATATAAAAACAATGGGTATTATTATACTTACAATGATTTGTTCTTTTTCCTTCTTAAGGTTGGTTGAGAATCATATTGATTTTTTTAAAGCAACAAAAACTGGAGCACTTCCTTATAGTCATTGGATTATGATGGGGTTATATGAATATCCATCAAATGTGGAAGGTAAAGATTATATTGGGGTATATAATGCTAAATTGTATAATTATACATATTCCTTGGGAACACGTGAGAATATGATTAAAGGTCATATAAAAAAGATTAAAGAAAAAATGAAAAGTTATAAAGTTACTGGATATATAAGTTTTCTATATCGAAAAGCGCTTTTCACTTGGGGAGATGGAACTTTTCATGGTAGTAGAACCATATCTGAAAATAAAATTATGGAAAAAAATATAGTACAGGAAATCATTTGTTCTGATGGTAAATATTTTTCCATTTACTATATAAAAGATACAGGATTAATTATTTTTCTTTACTTTTCTATAGTAGTTAGTGCTATTACGGCGTTTGTAAAAAAAACAAATGATTGTAATGTTGTTTATATTGCATTATTTGGATTGATTGTATTTCTTTCTTTATGGGAATCTTCAGCAAGATATTTAGTACATTATGTTCCTATTATAATCGTTGCTAGTATTCCGGGAATAGATGCGTTATTTTGTAAAATAAGAAAAACTAAAACATTTTAATACATATATAAAGGTGATTTTGTAATTGTAATATAAACTAAAAATTGATAAAATATTAACGGGAGATTTAGATTGTGAAAAAAGTATTATTTATTTCAAGTACAGGAGGTCATTTGACTGAGCTCTTACAACTTAAAAAAATGTTTAATAAATATGATTATCATATAATTACAGAAAAAACAAAGGTAAATAAAGAATTAAAAAAAGAGTATGGCAAAAGAATAAACTATGTTATTTATGGAACTAAAGATCATAAATTTTCATATGTTTTTAAGCTTTTAATTAACTGTTTTATTGAATTATTTTTATTTATTAAAATAAGACCACAATACATTATTTCAACTGGTGCTCATATTGCTGGCCCGATGTGCTTAATTGGTAAAATATTTGGTAGTAAAATTATTTTTATTGAAACGTTTGCTAATAGAAATTCAAAAACAATAACGGGTAAATACGTTTATAAATTTGCTGATTTATTTTTAGTACAGTGGAAAGATATGTTAAAGCTTTATCCAAAAGCTAAATATTGGGGGAGTTTATTTTAGGAGGTCACATGATTTTTGTTACATTAGGAACACAAGATAAAAGTTTTAGTAGACTTTTAAAAATAATTGAAAATTCTATTAATAAAGGTGAAATAAAAGAAGAAGTAATCATTCAAGCTGGATATACAAAATATGAATCAGATAAAATGAAAATATTTGATTATATAAAAATGGAAGATTTTGAAAAATACATTAGCTCATGCGATATTTTAATTACTCATGGGGGAGTAGGTAGCATATTAACCGGCTTAAAACATAAAAAGAAAGTTATAGCGTCTGCAAGACTTTCTAAGTATAAAGAACATACCAATGATCACCAAAAGCAAATAGTGGATAATTTTTATGAAGAAGGCTATATTTTAAAATTAGATGAAAAAGATAAATTAAAAGATGTACTTAAAAAAATAAAAAAATTCAAACCAAAAGAATGGGAATTTAATAATGATAATATTGTTAAAAAAATTAACGAGTTTATTTCCAATAATTAAATTTTCTTTTTATTGATAAGATCCGAGGTGAAAATATTGATAAAAATATATAAAGGTTTATGTGATAAAAATTTAGATATATTGTTAAGCATAATATTAATTTTCTTTATTTTACTAGTTACCATTATCATCTTCAAGAATAATAACAAAAAGTTTATATTATTTTTTAACATATTTTCTTTTATAATTTTTTTGGTTGTTTTAATATGTGTTTTCAATATTATTTTTACTGATAATTTATTTACTTTGGAAGGTTGTTTTTCTAAAATTAATAAAAATAATGATTTTTCGTTAATTAAAACTAACAAAGTTATTGTAATAGGTGATTCCCGCATGGAATTTATTGAAAATGATGCGGAAGACTTAAATATACCAGATAATTTTAGTTTTATTGCAAAAGGTGGGGCTACAATAACTTGGTTTAAAGATATTGCTTATCCAAAACTAATTCAAGAATTAGATAATCGTAATAAAAACCATAAATACCATGTGGTTATTAACATGGGTGTTAATGATACGAGGGTAGTTGATAACATTGAAGATAGAGTTGTAGAATATTTTTCTTTATATAAAAAATTAGCTGATAATTACAGCGATGTTAATTTTTACTTGTTATCGGTTAATCCTGTTCAAAATAAAGAGCTTTATGATGATATTATGGCAGAAGTTAGAAACCATAAGATAATGGATTTTAATAGCAAAATAGATGAACTTTTAGAAAATAACAAACGCATAAATATGTATAGTTGTGATTCGTTTAACAATGTTAATTTTGAAACTTATGATGGGCTTCATTATGATGATAAAACAAATCAATTGATACTGAATTATATTGATAATAAGTGTATTAAATATAGTTATGAAAAATATTGAATTGTTTTTTTAAAAAACATTTAATTCTTTGATTTTTGGTATTTAATCTTTAAGATAAATACCAAATTTTTATTTTATAATATACTTTTTATTTTGTTGCGCCACAAAAAAAATTTCATACTGGTTTTATTTTACTTGTTATAATTAGTGTGTTATAATTTTATTATATATAGTCAAACATTGCTAAATATGTAAGGAGTACCTAATGAAAAACAAACAAATGATATTAAATATGACTTCAACTATATTTGCCTTTTGCGTTAATATAGGTATTAACTTTTTTCTTACGCCATACATAACTAAAAACGTAGGGGTAGAAGCTAATGGCTTTATTACATTAGCTAATAATTTTGTTACTTATGCAAGTTTACTTACGATTGCTTTTAACTCTATGATAGGTAGATTTGTTACGATAGAAATCCACAAGGGAAATTATGAAAAAGCTAATAAATATTTTACTAGTTCTGTATATGCAAATATCTTTATTGGTTTATTATTATTGCTACCGTCTTTAATAATGGTTTTCTTTTTGAATGATATTTTATCAATTCCTTCTAACATGGTTTTTGATGTAAAATTATTATTCTTATTTATTTTTATTAATTTTATTTTAAGCCTCATTAATTCATCATATTCAACTACTACGTTTGCTACAAATAGATTAGATTTAAATGCAAAGGTTAATATTATTTCGTATGCTTTAAAGGCTATAATACTTATTGTAGCATTTATAGTGTTTAAACCATATGTTTTGTACGTAGGCTTTGCATCTTGCATTGTATCAATATATCAATTGATAAAAAACATGTATTATACGAAAAAATTATTACCTGATATAAAGGTAAAAAAACGTTATTTTGATATTAAGTCAATAATTGAAATTATTAAATCTGGTGTATGGAATACCGTTACAAAATTAGGACAAATATTAACAGATGGCCTAGATTTATTAATTACAAACTTGTTTATTAATCCATTAGCGATGGGGCAATTTGCCATTGTAAAAACCATTACCACAAATTTAAGTGCTTTTATTTCAACGTTTGCGGGCATTTTTTCACCACAACAAACGATTGATTATGCTAAGGGTAAAATGGATGTTGTCGTTCAGGATTTTAAGTTATCCATGAAATTGACTGGTGTATTCGCTAGTTGCTCTATGTGTTTTTTTCTTATTTTTGGAACGTCTTTTTATTCATTATGGGTTCCTAATCAAGATATTAAACTTTTAACAATTTTATCTATTGTTTCAATTGTTTCTTTAATTGCATCAAGCATAATTGTTCCTTTATGGCAAGTATTTACCATTACCAACAAATTAAAAGTTAATTCCTTATTACATGTTTTCATAGGCTTATTTAACACGTTAATTGTTCTTGTTTTAATAAAACATACTAATTTAGGAGTTATTGCGGTTGCTTTAGTATCTTCCGTTACTGGTGCAATAAAAAATCTTACTTATACACCTTTGTATTCAGCTCATTGTTTAGGAGTTAAAAAAACAACCTTTTACCCGGAGATATTTAGATATCTATTGGTTAATTTAATTTTGCTAGGTATTGATTACTTTGTATATAGCTTATTTAACATAGATTCTTGGATGATATTAATTTTGATGATAATACTTTGCGGAGCTATCGGATTAATAGTTAATTACTTAATCATGTTTAGTAAAGAAGATAGAAAATATTTTATTATTTTGATTAAAAAAAAGTTATCAAGAGGTGTAGTTAATGGTAAAAATTAAAGTTTTTATAAAAAAAATATGTTGGTATTTGTTTCGCGTCTTTAGAATTGATGAAAAGAAAATAGTAGTTGATTGCTTTAATGGAAAAGGATATCTTGGCAATCCAAAACTTATTGTTGATGAATTATATAAAATGGATAAGTCTTTGAAAATAATTTGCTTGGTTTGTTATGATATATATGGTGATGCTACTTTGCCTAATTATGTTAAAAAAGTTAAATATAATTCGGTTAGATCAATTTATGAGCATGTTACTGCTAAATTATGGATTGGTAATTCTAGGAAATGTTATTTTGCACGTAAAAGAAAAACTCAAATTTATATTCAAGCATGGCATGGTGGTATTGGTGCTAAAAAAGTAGAAAAAGACGCCATTAATTCACTATCTAAGGAATATGTAGAATATGCTCAAAAAGATGCAGCAATGACTGATTATATGGTAGCTAGCAGCACCTGGCAAAAAGATGTTTTTAAAAGAAGCTTTTGGTATAACGGAGATTTTATTGAATTAGGGTGGCCAGAATACGACGTTTTTTTAAAAAAATCAGATAATAAAAAAATACGTTCTAAGTATAGAAAACTATTTAATATTTCTAATGATAAGAAAATTTTACTATACTGTCCAACCTTTAGAGATGATGAAAATTTAGATTGCTATGATTTGGATTTTAATAAAATTATGGATGTTCTTTCTAAAAAAGATAAAAAAGAGTGGGTGACTTTAATTAAATTACATCCTAATATTTCTAATAAAGCAGATTATTTTAAATATTCAGAAAAAATTATTAATGCATCATTTGTTAAAGATATGAATGAACTAGAGGTTTTTTCGGATGTTATGATAACGGATTACTCATCTACTATGTTTGATTTTGCTATGATGAAAAAAACGTGTTATATATATGCTAATGATTATGACGAATACGTAAAAAATCGAGATTTTAATTTACCTTATAAAGACATGCCATTTCCATTTGCAAAAACACAAAAAGAACTTGAAGACAATATTATTAACTTTAACATTAATTCTTACCATAAAGATTTGGATAATTACATGAAAAACCTTGGTTTAAACCAAAATCCAAATTCAAGCAAAGACATTGCTAAATTCATTTTAAAGGAGGTATTTAAAAGGTGAATATAATAAGAAAGATTCGTAATATTAAATATCATTTTATTAATAATAAAATAGCAAAAGACATTGAAATACAACATAATTTAAAAATAAAGCTAAAAAAAGATTATCAAAATATTATTGATACTTTTTATCATGGTAATTATAAAAAAGTATTTTCAAACAAGATTTTTGTATGTTGGTTTCAGGGTTTAGAAAATGCACCAGTTTTAGTTCAAAAATGCGTGGAATCAGTAAAAAAAACCATGCCTAATAAAGAAATTGTTATTTTAACAGAGAATAACTACAAAAAATATACTGATTTTCCTGATTATATTATTGAAAAATACGAAAAAGGTATTATTTCAAAGACTCATTTTTCAGATCTTTTGAGAACTAATTTATTAATAAAGCATGGCGGTTTATGGCTTGATTCCACGGTGTTTTGTACAGCGGATAGTGAACCATTATATATAACTAAAGAGCCTCTTTTTGTTTATAAAGAAATTTCACTTGATAGAGTTGATAAAATGCCTATAAAATCTTCTAGTTGGCTAATTAATTCATGTAAAAATAACCCTATATTAGTTGCAACACAAAAACTTCTTTTTGAGTATTGGAAGAAGGAAAATGCATTATCTAATTACTTTTTATTTCATTTGGCTTTTTCAATTGCTTGTGATGAATATAAAGAAGAGTTTGATAAAATACCAGTATTTAATAATATAAGTCCTCATGTCTTACAATTTGAGTTAGAAAAAAAATACAATAAAAATAGATTTGAACAAATTAAAAAAATGTCTGATTTTCACAAGTTAAATAAGTCTATTGAAATAAAAAAAGATGTTTTTACAAATTATGATTTTGTTATAGGTAATAAAAAGAAAAAAAATTAGTGTAGTGTACCTATTTATAAGGTATAAAAATATATTTAATCAAATTCACGAAACGTTTTAAAGATAGTATTGAGTTTGATTAATAGTATTTATTATGATAAAATTATAAAAAGATATATGAATAATATAACGCTATTATGGAGGAAAATTATGAAAAAGATTGCGATTATATTTGCCGGAGGAATTGGGCAAAGAATGGGTGCCGAGATTCCAAAACAGTTTTTGAAAGTTCAAGGAAAGGAGATTATTGTTCATACGCTTGAATTATTTGAATCAAATGAAAAAATTGACTATATATATATCGCGTGTGTTAAAGATTATGTTGATTATCTAGAGTCTTTGGTTAGTAAGTATGGTATTACAAAAGTTAAAAGAGTATTTCCTGGAGGTGATACAGGTCAAGATTCGATTTTTATTGGGTTAAGTGAAGTAAAAAAAGATTATGATAATGCAGTTGTATTAATTCATGATGGTGTAAGACCTTTAGTAAGTAAAGAAACGATTAATGAATGTGTTGATTCGGTAGAACGTCATGGAAGCGCAATAACTGTTACTCCATGTTTTGAAACTCCTGTTATGAGTATGGATGGGGTTAAAGTAACAAAAATGCCCGAACGAAAAATTATGTATACAGCTCAGGCTCCACAATGTTTTTATTTAGATGATATATATAAAATGCATTTAAAAGAAAGAAAAACAAATCCTAAATATGAGGGTATAGTTGATTCTTGTGGTTTAATGTTTAAAAACGGAATTAATTGTCATTTAGTTAATGGAAATAGAGGAAATATAAAAGTTACAACGGCAGAAGACTACTGTACACTATTAGGGAATTACGCATCAATAGATTATAGTCAGTTGTTAGAATTAAAAAAACAAAATCATAGTAACTAAAGTGAGGTAAATATGAAATATTCAAAAATAATAGATGAAGATGTAAAAGATATAATTGAATTTTGTACTTCAAAATTATTAGTAGAAAAATTAAAAGATAAAACGGTTTTAATTACAGGGGCTTCTGGAATGGTAGGATCATATTTTGTTTATACTATTATAAAGTTAAATGAACTTTATAATACTAATACTAAAATAAAAGCACTAGTAAGAGATGTTAATAAATTGGATTCATATGTAAAGAATAATAATAGCGTAGAAATAATTGTTGCAAATGTAATAAATCCAATTAGCGTCGAGGGTAACGTAGATTATGTAATTCATGCGGCTTCTCCTGCTAGTCCAAAAATCATGGGAAAACAACCAGTAGAAACCAACCTTGCTAATACTATAGGTACCGCAAATACTCTTTCTTTAGCTCAAAATAAAGGCGCTAAAGGATATCTATTTATATCTTCTCGTGAGATATATGGTGAACCTATAAATGGGCAGGAATTATTTACTGAGGACGGTTTATTAGGACAGGTAAACCCTTTAATTCCTAGAAATGGCTATGCAGAAGGAAAGAAGGCTGCAGAAAATATGTGTGTAGGTTTTAAAGAAGAATATGGTTTAAATACAAAAATCGTAAGATTAGCTCATACTTATGGACCTGGTATGTCTATTTATGATGGACGTGTGCAAGCTGATTTTCTAAATAACGTTTTGCATAATAAGGACATTGTTTTAAAAAGTGATGGTTCTTCAGTTAGAACATACACATATATTGCTGATGCTATTAAGGCAATGTTTTTAATTCTTTTAAAATCTAACGATATGGTTTATAATGTTGCGGATGAAAATTCTAAAGTTTCCATAAGACAACTTGCGGAAACCTTAATAAATTTAGAACCTGATAAAAAATTAAAAATTGTTTTTGATATACCAAAGACAACTCAAAAAGGAGTTGCATCATTTAAAGATGGAATTTTATCTACTAAAAAAATCAGGGATGAGTTATCGTGGGAGCCTAAATATGATATTTCATCAGGATTTAAAAGAACCGTTGAACATCTAAAGGAAGAATTAAAAATAAATGACTAACATAGTAATATGTTTATTTATTAAATTATTGAGGACTTATGAAAAAAATATTAAAATTATATAGAAAGTATGAAGAAATCATAAATTATCTTGTAGTGGGTGCTTTAACCACGATAGTTAATTTAGCAGTTAAATGGGGATTATTATTTACTATTTTAAATGCTAAAGATGCTTTTGAACTACAAATTGCGGTTATAACTTCTTGGGTTGCTGGCGTTATTTTTGCATATGTAACAAATAGAATATTTGTATTTAAAAGCAAAAGCAAGAAAATATTAAAGGAAATGTTAAGTTTTTTTGCTGCCAGATTATTAACACTTGGTATGGAAATGCTTATAATGTGGTTTTTTGTTACGGTTTTGAAATTAAACAGTGATATTTGGGTACTAATATGGACGGTTGTCAGCCAAATACTTATAATAATATTTAATTATTTATTTAGTAAATTATTTGTATTTAAAAAGAGTTAAATAATTATACATGGAGGTGTTATAATGAAAAAAATTAAAATTTCCGTTATTTTATTAATTAGCCTTTTTTGTTTAATTATAAATGTAAAGGCATATGATAAAACCATTGATGATGGAGTATACGTAATACATAGCAAGGTAGATGAAAACTATGTTATGGATGTATATCTTGGCAAAGCCTCAAATAAATCTAACGTTCAATTATACAAAACTAATGAGGGCATAAACCAAAAGTTTATTATTAAATATCGAGATGATGGTTATTATGAAATAACTAGTGCTATTGATGATAATTTTTCATTAGATGCAAATCAAGCGGTATTTAATAATTCGGTAAATGTTCAACTTTATCAAAAAAATAATTCATCAGCTCAAAAGTGGATCATTAAAAAATATGATGGTTATTATAAAATTTGTTCTTACAATGAGAATTATTGCGTTGATGTAAATGGTGCAGTAGCTTATAATGGTAATAACATTCAATTGTGGGAAAGTAACGATAGTAACGCACAAAAGTTTATATTTGAAAAAATTAGTGACTTAAAAAAAACCATTGAACCTGGTGTATATACAATATCTTCTAAATTAAGTAATGATTTTACATTAGATATATATAATAATGAATATAAAAATACAACTAATGTCCAACTTTACAAAAAAGGTGCTGGAGAAAATCAAATGTTTTATGTTAGTTACACGGGTAATGGTTATTATACCATAAGGTCTTATTTTGATATTAATTATGTTTTGGACGTTCATAATGCCGGGAAGACAAATGAAACTAACGTAGAAATTTATAAATCCAATGGCGGAAATAACCAGCAGTGGATAATACAAGACTCTGGTGATGGTTATTATCATATATTATCAAAGTGTAATTATCTAGCACTTGATGTATATAAAGGAAATGCCCAGAATGGGGCTAACATTCAAATGTATACGGCTAAAGATTCGGATAATCAAAAATTCAAGTTTGATAAGATTCAGGATAATGGGATAAAATCTATTATGGATGGTTACTATTTTATAAATACGATTTTAAACAATAAAAAAGTAGTGGATGTTAATCAAGCTAACATGGAACCTTCAACTAACGTACAAATATATGATTTGAATTATGGTATGGCTCAGAAATGGTACATAAAATATATAAAAGATGGATATTATGCAATATTGTGTGATAAGGATAATAATTATTCTTTACAAGTTGATGGTGCAAATATAAACATAGGTAAATACGAAAATAACGATAATCAAAAATGGTTTATTAGAAAATCTTCTAATGGTTATTATATATTATCAAAAAACGGGCAATACGTAGATTTAACTGGACTTTCTACAAGTAATAAAACAAATATTCAAATTCATGAATTTAACGGTGGTAATGCACAAAAATTTAATTTTATCAAAACTGCTTCTGGAATTAGTGAAAGAATTTTAGACGATGGAATATATAGAATTTCAAGTGCTTTAAATAAAGATATGTTTGTTGATGTAAATGGTGCAAAACCCCAGAACAAAACAAATATACAATTATGGAGTAGAAATACTTCTTTGGCTCAAAAATTTAAGATAGAGTATTTATCAAATGGCTATTATAAAATTAGTACACTAGTCGATTTAACCAAATCAATTGATGTTGAGGGAGCATCCTCTGCAAATGGTACAAATGCATTAATATATGACAGCGGTAATGGTATTAATCAGCAGTGGATAATAAAATCAGCAGGTGATGGATATTTTTACATAATATCTAATTGTGGTAATTTATACTTAGATGTTTCAAATGGACAAACATCTAATGGAACTAATATTTTACTATGGGAATATAATGGTGGAAAAAACCAAAAATTTAAATTCATTAAATCAGAAGAAAAAACAAGAGTTATGGATGTTAGTTATCATCAGGGTAGTATAGACTGGAATAAAGTATCAAATAGTGGTATTTATGGAGTAATCTTAAGAATAGGATATTGGAGTACGGAAGATGAAAAATTCAAAGAATATATAAATGAAGTCAAAAGATTAGAAATACCATATGGGATATATTTATTTAGTTATGCATCAACGACTAATGGAGCTAATATAGAAGCTAATTTTACAAAAGATATGATTAGGAAGTATAATTTAAATCCTACTCTTGGAATCTATTATGATATAGAAGATTGGTATACTAATACGGAGTCTTCAAAGACGTTAACTAAACCCCAATATGATAACATAATAAATACATATGTTAATAGTGTTAGTTCATACGTAAGTTCTAAGTATAAAGTTAAAGTTTATGCTAGTACAAACTATATAGATAGCAGATTAAGTAATAATGTTAAAGGTTATGTTGACTGGGTAGCGGATTATCGCGGATATTGTGGTTATAGTGGTTCTTATTCGTTATGGCAATATACTTCATCTGCTACAATAGATGGTGTTCATGGATACGTTGATATGAGTTATTTAAAATAAACATAGTTATTGAAATAATTACACATTAATCGTTTTTTATGGATATAAATATATATATTGAATAAATGTTAGATAATAAAGTTTATAATTATATGTTAAATTTAGAAAAATATTATGTATTAAGATACGAAAAACTTCAAAATTTTGAAGTTTTTTTAATTTTTAAACAAAATTCATTTTAATTCGACAAATATTATGAGTATAGTAGTGGCCATTAATTTGAAAGGAGGAAAATTTTATAGATACACGAAAAATTATAACTTACTAAATTAGCGTTTATATTTAAATAAGAGTTTGTATTTTAATAAACATAACAATTTTAAAAGAGAAACACAAGACCTATATGTTATATTTGAAAAAAGTTAGCTGAATTTAATAATTTTGTTATCAAGCAAAAAAATAATAAAAACATAAAATTTATATAAAATAATTTGATTATTCAATAAAAATGCATACGAAAAGAAAGGAAATAAAACATGAAAAACAAATTAATTATATCATTATCAATATTATTAGTTATGTTATTACTACCATTTGTAAAAGTAAATGCGGCATCTATGGACTCGTACATTGATTGGAATTTAGATAGAAGTATATTTGCGCATCAGTATAGAAGTGGATCTGATCACATTACTAATCTTGCTATGATAACTGCAAATGGGAATACAGCTTACTGCATTGAACCAGGTATAGTCGCAGATAAAGGTGGTACTTATAATTCGACAAATGATATTAATGATACTAATTTAAAGAATAAAAATATAAAAAAATTAAGTTTAATAGGTTACTATGGGTATGGGTATACAAATCATAATGTTAAAGAATATTATATGGCTGCTCAAGAGTTGATCTGGAGAGAAATGGGTGTAGAAAACGTATGGTGGACCGATAAAAAAGAAGGAGGTAATACATTAAATATAGAATCTTATAAAAGTGAAATAATGAATCTTGTAAATAAATATGAGATAAGTCCTGAATTTGATTTTAAAGATAAATATATCGTTGGTGATGAATTATCTTTAAATGATAAAAATAACGTTTTAAATGGATATGAATTACTTGGTAATGCCGATATTAAAATAGAGGGCAATAATATAAAAATAAAAGTAAAAGCTGGTGATAATTCATTTAATTTAAGAAGAAAGCAAAATGGTAAGGCAACAAAGTTTTATTATAAATCTGGTTATCAAACAATAGGAAGTTTTGAATTTCCTTATAATTATGAAAAAAAATATAATATTAATTATACATATGCAAAGGTAATTGTTGATAAATTAGATTTAGATACTAATAGTAAGGTACCATCTTCTTTAGGAGCTTGTTTAGAAGGAGCAATATATGGATTGTATGATGAAAGTGGAAAACTTTTGGCTAGTAAAGAAACCGATAAACAAGGAAAGGTTATCTTTGATAATTTACCAAAGGGTAATTATTTCATAAAAGAACTAAAATCTAGTATAGGTTATACTGTTGATAGTGAAAAACATAGTTTTTCTTTAGATACTAATAATTTAAATACAACTATAAAATCATATGAACGTATAATTAAAAATAAAGTAGTTATTACCAAAGTACTAGATAATGAAAAAGATAAAACATGTACTCCAGAACAAGGAATATTATTTTACGTTTATGATGAACGTGGAAACTTTGTTATGGAAAAAACAACCGATGAAAATGGTAACATAACGTTAGAACTTGCATATGGTAAATATATACTTAGGCAAATTACTTCTTTAGATGGAGTAGATAAAGTAAAAGATAAAATAATAGAGGTTACTAAAGATGGTATTGTACAAAACATAACCTTAGTTAATCACAATATAAAATTACCAAAAACCGGAAAAAAAATATATGGTTATTTAATATTGTTTAGCTTATTAATAGCTGGTGTCTTTTATGAAAAAAAACTTGCTTAGAATCATATGTTTAATGTTGTTGTTTTTAATTATAAAAGAATGTATTTGTTGGATATATATAAATAGTAAAAATAACCATGAAGTAAATAGCTATTACAGCAATAATTCTAGTTTTAACTATAAAAGTAGCATGGTAATTAATATTCCTGTTATTAATCTTAACACGGTAGTTAGATTATCTGATGATAACTTTAATAACTTAAAATATGGTTTGGTATATTATAAAAATAGTAACTATAATGAAAAGATTATAATATTTGGTCATTCTGGAATGGGGTATGGAACATATTTTAATAGACTAGACGAACTTAAAGAAGAAGATTTAGTATATTTATACAAAGATAAATTAAAAGTAACTTATAAGGTAGATAAAATATATGACGTATTAGATACGGAAATTAGCATTTTAAACAATGATGAAAAAAGGGCTTTACTCCTTGTTACTTGTCAAAAAAAACATAAAAATAGAAGATTAGTTATTCATCTATTGCTAAAAAGTACACAAACCCTTAAAAAATAAGTAAAAAATGTTATTTTTATGATTAAAATACTTGAATTATTCTTTTAAAAATGGTACGCTTATATTGTAAGCAAGATAGCTTATAAATGAACATAAACATGGAGGTTTTAATTATGTCAAAACAAGAATTAGTAGAAAAGATGGCTGAAAAAGCTGGACTAACTAAAGCAGATGCTGCTCGTGCACTTGATGCATTTACTTCAACGGTTACAGAAGCTTTAAAAGCAGGAGACAAGGTTTCTTTAGTAGGATTTGGAACTTTCGCAACTTCACAAAGAGCTGCTAGAGAAGGACATAATCCAAGAACTGGAGAAAAAGTTAAGATTCCTGCAAGAACTGCAGTTGCATTTAAAGCAGGTTCTAAATTAAAGGAAGCTGTAAACTAATAATCGAAAAACCATGAAAATGGTTTTTTTCTTTTTTAAAATGTTATAATTATATAGGTGATACTAATGAAAGAAGAAGCTATTAAGCTTTTAAATATTTTTTATGAAAACGGATATGAAGCCTACATAGTTGGTGGGTTTGTAAGAGATATGATTTTAAAAAGGAAAAGTTATGACATTGATATTGCAACAAATGCTACACCTAAACAAATACAAGAAATTTTTAATGATGTTAAAATACCATTTGAATCTTATGGTTCAGTTAAGTTGCTTTTTAAGAAAATTAACTTTGAAATAACTACCTATAGGATGGATCTTGAGTATCAAAACAGAAGAACACCTTCTAAAATCGTGTATACCGATAAACTAATAATAGATTTAAAAAGACGTGATTTTACAATTAATACACTTTGTATTGATAAAAACGGAAGAATATTAGATTTACTTAACTCTATAGACGATATTAAAAATCAAGTGATAAAAAGTGTTGGTAATGCTGATAAAAAAATTAAAGAAGATACTCTTAGAATACTAAGGGCTATAAGATTTGCAACGGAGCTTGATTTTAGTATAGATGATGAATTAAAAAAAGCAATAATAAATAATCGGGATTCTCTTGCCATGTTATCTTATTATAGAAAAAAGCAGGAGTTAAATAGAATTTTTTCTTCCGTAAATGCTCTTAAAGGTATAAAGCTCATTAAAGAATTACACTTAGATGATTATTTAGATATAGATATTAATTCTAACATTATAAAAACTAGTGATCCAATTGGTATATGGGCACAAATTAATCCATCTTCCAAATATCCATTTACCACTAACGAAAGAAGCTATTTACAAGCTATTTTACGAGTTTTAAGGGATAATAAAATAGATGATATGGAATTATATAAAGAGGGTAATTACGTATGTTATATAGCTTCTCAGATACTTAAAATAAATGAAGTAAATATTTATGATAGATATGATGCTTTACCAATCAAAAAGAAATCTGATATAAAAATAGGTGGTAAAGATATAATTAATATTTTAAATCTAAAAGACAAAAGTAAGATAAGTGTTGTTTTAAATGATGTCGAAGAGAAGATATTATTAAAAAAAAGAACTTTCAAAATACATAATTGATACTTATCTAAGTAATATGTTATAATTTGATTAGGATGTGATGTCATGAATAAGAAAGATTTTTTAGAACAATTAAATAATGAGAATCATTATACTATTTCTAAATATGTGTTATCATATGCTAAAGAACTTGGTTTAGACATGGACTCATTTATTTTACTTATATATTTGTTAAATAAACCTAATAAAATGATATTTGATTATAAAAAAATAATTGATGATATAAATTTTACCGAAAAAGAGTTATTAAGCGCAATATCTTTATTGAAAGATAAAAATATATTACTTATTTTAATGGAAAAGAATGAATCAGGTGTTCTAGAAGAAAAAATAGACATAAGCTTATTTTATGAAATTATTTTTTCTAAAATGCTAAATAAACAGAAAAAAGAAAATAAAGAAAAAGATTTATATGATGAATTTGAGAAAGAATTTGGAAGGACTTTATCTCCTATGGAATATGAAATAATAAGTGATTGGTTAGAAAAAGGAATAAGCAATGAACTTATTTTATCAGCTCTAAAAGAAGCGGTATTTAATGGGGTTAATAACCTAAGATACATAGATAAGATTCTTTATGAGTGGAATAAAAAAGGAATTAAAACTCCAAATGATATAACGTCAAAAATAAAGAAAGAAGAAGATCAAAAAGAAGAGATAACTTACGAATACGATTGGTTAAACGAAGACTAGGATGGTCTTTTTTTTTGCAATAAAAAAAGGTACTTAAGTACCTTTATGGATTTTCAGATGGTTCACTTCCTGATGTGGTTTTTCCTGTAACCGTAACCTTTCTGGTTGCAGTTTTAGTTTTACCAGCATATGTGATTGTATATGTTAAAATATGAACGCCTGGTTTGTTAATAATTGTACTAGGATCCGGAGATACCGTAATCGTACAATCATCTGTTACATCAACAGAGTTATAAAAAACCATTATACTGTTTTTAATGTCAAAACTATCTCCCTCTTTTATTTCTAGGTCTTCTAATTCTATATCAAAATCAGTTACAACCGATACTTGGTGTGAAACCCCTTTACTTCGGTTATTTTTATAATTTGAATAAGCGGTATAAATTACATACACTGGATTTGAGTAATTAGTAGTATGAGTATATGAATTAGACGTTGTTGTTCCAACGTATATCTCACTGCCATTTGATCCGTTTTTTATGTATATATCATAGCCTAATGTTCCGTAACTTTCATCAAAGTTAAGATTTAACAAATCTTCCGCGTTTAAGCCGGTCCAGTTTAACGTTACAGTGTTACCAGATACTTTGCTTGAGACATTACGTACGCTAGGTAAAATATCATCAGCTGAATTAGCTACTTCTTTTGGAGAGGTTCCTTTTCTAAAGTAACCAGTAACCTTCATAGAATCAGGAGTATATTGACCTGCTAACTTTAATGGATCGGAGTTTTTTACTACTTGTACAGCTTCAATACTAGATGGCACTTCAAACGTTGCCCCATTTTTATCAAATAAATTATCAGCTAAATTTCTATAAAACCTATCACGTATATTCCAAGTTGCGGTTGTGTTATAATGACCTGTGTTTAAGTCATCATATCCATACCAGAACGTTATTGTTTGCGTTGGAGAATATCCGCATACCCAAAGTTCTGCAACAGCTTTACTTGACATATGATGAGCTTTTAATGTTGCAGAATCATAGTTACTAGTACCCGTTTTAGCGGCCGTTTGAACTCCAGATATATTTGCAGCCGTACGGGCAAGACCTTCGGTTGCTGACCAATTTAAAGCATAATTTATTATATAAGCCGTTGAATCATTCATTACTCTTGTTTTTGTATATTTGGATTCTACTACTTCATCGGTTTCTTTATACACGAACTTCTTTATTGTATGAGGTTTAATGTAATAACCTCCATTTGAGAAAGCTTGATAAGCTCCAGCCATGGTCATAGGACTTGTCCTTGATTCGCCTTCTTTTTTAGAACCAGTAAAAGCCCCAATACTATGTGCCTCATGAACTTTTCCGTTTTCAACCTCAGGAGTAATTCCTAAACTAGTTGCAAATTTTAATATTTTATCATTTCCAGCTTCTTTTGAAACTTGTTGGAAAGTTTTTAAAGCTGTTATGTTTCTAGATAATCCAAGCGCTTGATACATAGGAAGCATTCCTTTATAGCCACCATCTGAATTAGAAATTGATTTTCCATTACTATAGGTATGTGGGGCATCATTAATGTAATTTACCGTTCCCCAACCAAGATATTCTACCGCAGGACCATAATCAAATATCGGTTTAGCAGTTGAACCTATTTGTTTATTAGTTTGTGTAGCATAGTTAAATGAGCGTTCTGTATTTTTATTTCTACCGGCACCAACTGCCATTACTTCTCCGGTTGCAGAATCCGTCATTACAACACCGGCTTGTACTACATCGTTTTCCCAATTCCATGCTTCACCATTCATAACTTTATTTACAAAATCTTGCTTTTCTTTATTCATGGCTGTGTATATTTTAAGAGGTGTGGTGTAAGGATTTAAGTCATATTCGCTTTCTAATTCCTCTACAACCGTATCTATATAACCTTGGTATTGTGAATATGAATTATTAGTTTGAGTGGTTTTTATATAGGAAGTAATTGGGTTTGCTTGTGCAATGTTTTTTTCTTCTTCAGTTATATAACCATGTCTTTGCATTAAATACAAAACGGTTTGCCTTCTTTTTTCCGCTCTTTCTGGATAATTGTATGGATTATAATAAGTAGGAGATTGGAAAAGCCCAGCGATAAATGATGCCTCAGCCAAATTAAGTTCTCCAACTGATTTACCGAAATAGTTTAGTGATGCTTGTTCAACTCCGTATGCACCATTACCTAAATAAGAATCGTTTACATAAAATTCTATTATCTCTTTTTTTGTGTATTTTCTTTCAACTTTAAATACAGAAATATAAATATCAGTAAATTTTCTTACTATACCTTCAAAACCAGTTGATACAGTTGACGTATAGTTATTTTTAACAATTTGCATCGTTAAGGTAGAAGCTCCTCCTGAGTTTTTACCAAATACCTGACCTATACCAGCTTTAACAAACCTTGGTAGGTCAAAACCGTTATGTTGAAAAAACCTCGCGTCTTCAGTTGCTATTATTGCGTCAATTAAAACTTCAGGTAAATCGTCATAAGTTATTTCGGTTCGGTTTTCATTACCCATTTTTGTCATTAAATTTCCATTACTATCATATATTTCTGACATTTGTGTGAATTTTAAATTATCAGGATTAAATTTAGGGGCTTTTATAATGATGTACGAAAAGAAAATCACCATAACCGCAACAAAGAAAATCACACACGTTAATAAAGCGTTTAGTATAATTCTTTTTTTCTTACTTATATTTTTGTTTTTATTTTTAGATGCATACGAGGATGCTTTTTTCTTAACAACATTTGTTTTACTTTTAATTTTACTTGCAAGTTTGTTGGCAGTTTTGCTTCTTTTTTTCATCATAATTATTACCTCCAAAATATAATTTATTAATTATTTCTATATAGTCTATTCTTGGACTATACTTTATTTTAATCATTGTACCATATTCTCTAAAAAAAGTAACCGGAATTGATTTTCTTTCATTATTTTTGATAAAACATTCTAAGTTTTCAGTGCTTAGGTAATATGTTTCGCCTAAAGTTGTGAATCTTACTATTATAAATGATATCGCTCCTTTGTTTTTAACGTTTATCAAGTGATTTATTTGGTGTTTATGTATATTTGAAAGTGAAAAAGAGGTTTTACTAGTTGTTTCTTTAGCCTCAAAATCAATGTATTTACCATTATATATACCATTATAATCAGTTGTCGATGGGGTTTCGAAATAAGCTTTTTTTATAATGCCTTTTTTATAATCGACATCAACTAATTTTATTGGTGTTGGTTTTTTATATACATATGCTATATCATTAATTCTATAATAATTATTAGCTAAATTAATGTCGTTTTCAAGTCCCATACCACGATTTGCAAAATCAGTTTTAAAGTCGTTTGATTTTATTTTATTAAATTTTGCAAACGTGCTTTCTTTAATCATGTAATCACCTTTAATAATTATACTACAAATAATTTTGTTTTTATATAAAATAATGAAAAGAATTGTCGAAAAAAATAAAAAAGTTTTATTGTGTGATATTATTTAAAAGGAGGACGCCATGAGAGATTTTACTTTGATTTTAGTTTTGATTGATGATCTAATAGATGAGGTAGTAAAATTGGAAGAAAATTTAATAATTAATCATAGGATTAATTAGGTGATTGAAATTGGAAGAAATAAAAAATTTATATATTTTATTACCACATATTTTTTGTGTGTGGATAGTTTTAAACATTTTAGGAAACACGATAAAGTTGACGTTTAACATTCCTGGGAAATATATTGTTTGGATACTATTACCAGTTAGCGTTATCATTAATTTCGTGTTTTTTGGTGTTAGTTTTGAAAGCTTTTTTGTGGGGTTTGTAACGTTCAGTTTTTCTGTTTCATCATATGACTTAATAAAGTGTCTTATGCGTATAAGCAAAAATTAATAAATGTTAACTAGTTGAAAATAAATGTAAATTGACAAATGAATAAAAAATTGCGATAATGGAAACTACAGAGGTGGTAAATAATGTTTAATGGAAGAATTGCCTTAACTCCACAAGATATTTTTGATAAGGAATTTAAAATTGATACAAGAGGATATAGGCTTCAAGAAGTAGATAAGTATCTTGATCAAATAATAAAAGATTATGTTGAGTTTGTTAACATAGTAAAAGAACTTCGTGCAGAAAATAAGGAACTTGCAAGGGAAAATTTAGATCTTAAGCATGAACTTAGAAATTTAAAGGCAAACATTGATATTGTTAAAAAAAGTGAGAAAGAAATCACTAACGTAGATATATTAAGACGTTTATCACAGCTGGAAAAATATATATATGATAAAGATGAATAATGGTTTTTACGTAAACGCTGCTAAGTTATATTAGTAGAGGAAAGTCCACGCTCACACGATTCCTGAGATTAGGTCGTAGTGTTCATGCGAAGGGAAAAAATAACCTTCGGTAGGTATTATCCTAACGGCGCCGAGATAACCTAAGTTTTTTGATATGGTTACATTAGGCATAAAGTGCCATAGTGACGATTTTTTTAGGAAACTAAAAAAGTGGAACGCGGTAAACCCCATGAGTGAGAAACCCAAATTTGGTAGGGGAACCCTTATGAAGGAAATGAACGGATTAAGGGATGCTTTTGTGCATAGATAAATGTTTACGAACCAAGCAATTGGTACAGAACGTGGCTTATTAAAACCATTATTTTAATAAAGGAGTGAACTAAGTTGAAGAAAATAGGCGAGGAGTTAAAAGCTGCAAGACAACAACAAGGGGTATCAATTGAAGAAGCAGCTGAAGATCTTAACTTAAGGGCTTCGCAAATTGAAAATATTGAATCTGGTAATTTAAAAGTATTTAAAGATGTATTTTATCTAAAGTCTTTTATTAGAGGTTATGCAAAATACTTAGGATTAGATGAAGAAAGAATAATGGATGACTTTAATGAATATTTTTTTGAAGAAACTTCAAAAATACCAATTGATGAGATAGAAAAAGCTAGCAAGGAAAAAGAAAAAGAAAAAAAGGCCGAGCAAAAGGTAGTATCTCCTTATACTATGGAAGAAAAACCCAGGTCTAAAATTATTCCTATAATTGTGACTTTGATTATATTATTATTAATTTTCTTAATTGGTTATATAGTTATAACCGAATATATTAATCCAACTAATAAAGATCAAAATGATATAACTTATTTACAAAACTAAGAGGTGATAGTATGAATTTAGCTAATAGAATAACTATGATAAGAATTTTTTTAACAGTTATGTTAATAGTGCTTTTGTTATTTCCGTTTTACATGGTAAACGTAGAATTTCCTAAATTTTTGTTAGGTACTATAACAGTTGACGTTAAATATTTCATTGCGGCGGGAATTTTTGCAATAGCATCTGTTACTGATGCACTTGACGGACATATTGCAAGAAGTCATAACATGGTAACTGATTTTGGCAAAATGACCGATGCAATAGCTGATAAAATGTTAGTTAATTCAACCCTAATAATTTTAACTGCTCAGGGAATGGTATCTCCTGTTATAACTGTTATTATTGTATTTAGAGATACGGTTGTAGATACTATAAAAATGCTTGCGGGAAGTAAAGGAAAGGTTGTCGCAGCAATAAAAACAGGAAAAGTAAAGACTACGTTCTTAATGTTAGGAATAATTTTAACTTTATGTTATAACTTACCATTTGAATTATTTAATTTAGATGTAGCTAATTTCTTACTTGTTTTAGCAACGGTATTTTCTATTATTTCAGGTATACAGTATTATGTCATGAATAAAGAAGTTATTTTTTCGAAAAACGAAAATAAAGAAATAGAAGAAATAAAGTTAGAAAAATAGATTTTTTGCATAGCAATAAATGAATTTTTGAAGAAAAATCATATAGCAAACGTTCATACAAATGTTCGAAAAAAGGCTTGATTTTTCTTTTTTTATGCATTATAATATTATTGTAATTGTTAATTAGGAGGATTTAAATGGTAAAAAAAGTAGAAAACGATAAAACACTAGAACAAGTTCTTGCGGATATAGAAAAACAGTTTGGAAAGGGGTCAATAATGAAGTTAGGAGATGAGACTCATAACGAAATAGACGTATCATCAACTGGTTCTTTAACACTTGATATAGCAACTGGTGTAGGTGGCTTTCCAAAGGGAAGGATAATTGAAATTTATGGGCCTGAATCGTCTGGTAAAACAACCTTTGCATTACACGCGATAGCGGAAGTACAAAAGCAAGGTGGTAAGGCAGCATTTATTGACGCGGAACATGCATTAGATCCAGTTTATGCTAAAAACTTAGGTGTTGATATTAACGAATTATTATTATCACAACCTGACACAGGAGAACAAGCATTAGAAATATGTGATGCATTAGTTAGAAGTGAAGCTATAAGCATAGTTGTAATCGATTCGGTAGCAGCATTAGTTCCCCAAGCTGAAATCGAAGGAGAAATGGGTGATTCTCACGTTGGACTTCAAGCAAGGTTAATGAGTCAAGCATTAAGAAAATTATCGGGCACGATTAATAAAACAAATACGATAGTAATATTTATTAATCAATTAAGAGAAAAAGTAGGAGTATTATTTGGAAATCCAGAGACAACAACTGGTGGTAGAGCTCTTAAGTTTTATTCGACAATAAGACTAGACGTAAGACGTGGAGAACAAATAAAAAACGGAGACAACGTAATAGGTAATAAAACTAACATTAAGGTAGTAAAAAATAAAGTTGCTCCACCATTTAAAACTGCTACTGTTGAAATAATGTATGGGCAAGGTGTTTCAAAAGAAGCAGAAATTCTTGATTTAGCATCTGAAATTGGTATTGTTGATAAAAGCGGTGCTTGGTATGCTTATAAAGGAGAAAAAATTGGACAAGGAAAAGAAAATGCTAAGGCATTTTTAAAGGATAATCCAAAAATAGCACAAGAAATAGAAAGCAAAGTGCGAGAAAGCCACGGGATATTAAAAAAAGACTGTAAAAATGAAAATAAGTAGTACTGAAAAGTGCTATTTATTTTTATATTGGGAAAAGGATTAAATAAATAAAAAATTAACAAACTAATTATTTATCTTTTGTGTTAAGCGTGTTATACTAAAAATAATGGAGGTATTAAATGAAACCACAAAAAAAACCAATTCATATAGAAGCTAAAAAAGAAGATATTGCACCATTAGTATTATTACCAGGTGATCCACTTCGTGCTAAATATATTGCTGATAATTTCTTAAGTGATGTAAAACTAGTAAACACCGTTCGTAATATGAATGCATATACTGGAACTTATAAGGGGAAAAAAGTAAGTGTTGTACCATCTGGTATGGGCGCTTCTTCAGCAGGAATATATGTGTTTGAATTATTGTACTATTTTGGTGTAAAAAAAATAATTAGAATAGGAACTTGTGGAGCCGTATCTAAAGATTTAAAGTTATTGGACGTTGTTTTAGCGAACTCGGTTTATAGTGAGACCGATTATGGGAAACAATTTATAAATAAGGATATATCAGTTGTCTTACCATCAAAAAAATTAAATAAGATAATTGCTGATGAATCAAAGAAACTAAACATACCAATTAAGATAGGAACTACTAATACTACTTCTGTATTTGGTCCGTATGGTGATGAAAAAGGAATATATAAGAGGGTTCCTAAAGATATAAATATAATTGCGGAAGAAATGGAAGGGTATGCGGTTTTACTAACAGCTAAAAAATTTAAAAGAGATGCAGCAATTCTTTTGTCCGTTACTGATTCACCGTATATTAAAGAAGTTGTATCAAACGAAGATAGAAAAACCGCTTTAAATGATATGATAAAATTAGCGTTAGAGGCAATAATTAAATAAAGGTTATCAATTGATAACCTTTATTTAATTAAATCATTTACTAAGTTTATAAATTCATCTTT